>JALULU010000097.1 GCA_027040585.1 Acidobacteriota bacterium
CTTTAATCTTTAATTTATCTAGCAATTTGGTTTTATTTGGCAAATTTTTATTACTTGTTTCATGAATTTTTTCATAAAGAAAATTATGCATCAAATTATGCAATTTAACAACTTCTTCACGTTCAAATAGTAGATCTAATAATGGTTTATCAATCTTTTTTATGACCTTCCCTTTATAAAAGAGCTCACTGACAATTTTGCTATTTCTACTTTCTGTCTGAATATCAAAAAAAACATTCCCAATTTTTATTCTATCATTTACTGAGTATTTCATAACCAATTTCCTTTAATAATAAATTTACCATTTTTATATGAATATGAAAAAAATTATATTATAAGAATATAACAATTAAATTTCAATCTAACAAAGATAGGGAGTAAACCACCCCTATCTTTGTAAAGAAAATTAGTTACCTCTACCTTCCATCTTTTTCAATTGGTCAGAAAGAAAAATTTTAAGAAGAGGAATTTGCTTTTTAACATCTTCCTCTTTTAATTCTTCCTCTTTCAAAGCTCCAGCAAGTTCTAACAAAAGGTCCATAAGGCCTTTATAATAGTCAACTGCTGAAATTTCTCCATTTTTTCTTTTAGAATCCAATTCATTTAATTTTTCACTCATTTCTTTACTCCTTTTCATTATCACCATCTCCTTTCTCTAAAAAACTTAAAAACTAACAATAAGCAATTAAAGAAAATTGATAGAAAATAATTTAGATTTTTTTCTCAATACTTTTCAATGCAGAAAGTACAATACCAAGTTTTGCCTCTTTAGGTGCTAAAATACTTACCACATAATCGCCTTTTATGGGGGCAATTACAAAGTACCCTCCATCTACTTCAATTGAAACCTGTTTTATACTACCTTTTTTCGCCAAACCGATTTTAGATTCAACAATAACAAGTACCGCTGCTGCTGTTGCTGCTATCTCGTATTCATCCATACTCTCAGGCAAATTTGAAATAATTGGTAACCCTTCCATATCTGCTATTAAAGCTCCTTCCAAGCCATTATCTTTTACCACCTGAGATAACAGTTCTTCAATTTCTTTTACTTTTGCCATAAAAATACCTCCTTATAAAAAATTATTGCAATTTATTTTAATTATTAAAAGCAAAAATGGCATATTAGAGAATTTAAATTTTGAAATCAAGTTATTATCAGCCATAACAAATATTGAGTGATATTTATCACAATAAAAAAATGAGAAAAAATATTTTCTGAATTTGTAAAACACGGAAAGTTTTGGAATGTCAATGTTCTCCAGCCTGGGGGGGGGTAAAATTAAAAAGCATAACTACCACCTAAAATATAACAATATTTCAGAACTATCAAATATCAATAAAAATAATATAATAAAATATTAACATGTTTGTCAACAAAAAATATTAAAGTTTTACTCAACCACCTCCAAATTCATAAACATCACGGGAGCAAACTCAAGGGCGCCTATATCTGGAGCCTTTCCATAATAGGGATATCCAAGCTCTACACCTATATCCCTTAAAACGCTAAAAAGGGAGGGCCTTAAAAATACAGAAAAGGGAATATTCCCAAAGACATCCCTCTCACCTTTAATGTCGCTATCATCAAGGGAGATGAAATCCTTCCCTTCAATGTGGAGCCTGTAGAAATTAAAGCTTTCAATGAATTTAACACCATTTAATGTTGAATAATGTGAAGCCAAAAAGGGAAAGTAATCCCATGAATTTGAATAGGATTCAACAAAATACCCTATGTTATTCCCCCCATCCCTGAAGGAAAGGTTATTAACTAAAACATGGTTTCCCTCTGGAAAATTAAATCCCACAGGATTTTTATAGGAAGTACAGTTATAAACATATTCCCTTTCTGTGGCGTCGTTAAAGTCAAAACCCCTTCTCCTGTTTTTCCAGGCAATTGAATGGGAGATAATGGGAGATGAAGGTCCCAGCTTAAAGCCATTTCCATCCCCTGCAAACTTATCCCCAACATTCCACCTGTCAAAGCCATTTCCGTAAGCATAGCAGTACTCAATTAAAACGCTGTTTTCAGCCCCCCAGAGATCAAAACCGTCATCTGAATTGTTCCAGGCACGACATCTCCTGAAAATATTTCCCATTCCAACGTCATACCTTCCCCCAAATCCATCCGCATGTTCCCCAAGTGTTTCACTGTCAAAATTTAAATAGCTGTCACAATTTTCAACTAAATTGTAAAAAACCCCACCTTCAATCTCAATCCCGGTAAGATAGTTTCCATAAGCCCTTAAATTTTCCAAAATGTTGTGACTGGCACCATCTGTAAGCAAAATACCCTCTGAAGGGCCATTTCTCACTGTAAAATTTTTAAAAATCAGGTAAGAACCAGTTACCCTGAACTTTACCGACTCGGATATGGGATGGTTGCTCCCGTCAAAGATTGCCCATTCTCCAGGATAGGACATTATAACTATTGGATTGTATTTTGTGCCTGAGGCCTCAACATAGTTTTCAATATCATATATTCCACCCCTTAAATAGATCCTATCTCCAGGCCTTACAAAATTTAAAGCCATTTGAAGAGTTTTAAAGGGGCCCTCATATGTCCCACTGTTATTGTCATTTCCATCAGGTGAAACATAGTAAACCTTTGAAAAAATTGAAAGTGAAAAAATAAAAAGAAATGAAAATAATAATAATTTTCTCATAAATTTATTATAACAAAAAAACGGTGCCAGGCAGAAATTTTATAACTTTCCATGTTATTGGTGTCAGAGTTTGATATTAAACAATTAGCCAGTGCCAGAAGAAGTAGAATTTTTGGGGTGGTAATTTTTTTGTCGTGAATGGCTAAACCTAAATTAAAAAATGGTGCCAGGCACAAAATTTTTAACTAAAATAAAAGAGGGGGAAAAGTCTCCCCCTATAAATTAAAGTAAATCAATCTTTTTGACTACCTTACCACCTTTTTCTGAAGAGTATATCAAATTTAAACTTTTACTTCCCTTATTTGCTTTTACAATTACCCTGAAATGTCTCGGTTTCATCCCAAGTAGGTTACCGACTTTAAATCTATTTCCCTCATTCTTAATTTTCTCATAGAGATCTGGAAATCTATCAATTCTTTCCTCTGAAAAGACAAGTTTTCCACCGTCCATTTTTAACATATCCTCCCTACAAACTTTTTTGTTTATGGATTCCTCTGAAAGGGTTGGGATTCTTCCCCTGTTTATCAATGTAAAATCAATAGTATAAACATCATTGCCAATTTTATTAACCTTAACCTGGTCAAAGTTAACCTTGGGTAAATTATTTGCTGTATACATAAAGAAGGAAAATACCCTGTGGCACATCTGTTCCAACCTAAATCCAGGAGGTATTCTCGTACTCATCTTAACCCATCCACCAAGTTCAATATCCCCAAATTGTGGGTGTTTAAACTTTTTCCACGGTCTAAAATAGGTTTTCATTAAAAGTTCATCATTCCACTTCATTCTCTCATCATCTGTAACCTTTCCATCTTTATTAAAATCCCTCTGAAGTGTGTAAAGTTCCACAGTAAAAGAATATTCACCTAACAGATAGCAGGCAAAATCTGTTGAACC
>JALULU010000098.1 GCA_027040585.1 Acidobacteriota bacterium
TACCCGGTATCCCTTTCAAGCAGGGACTTACCGAGATCGAAAATCTCAAAGAGGGCAGCATCGTCTCCGGCGTCGTCCGCAACATCGCCGACTTCGGTGCCTTCGTAGACATCGGACTCAAAAACGATGGGATGATCCATATCTCTGAAATGAGTCAGAAGCGTATCAAACACCCACTGGAAGTCCTCTCGGTCAATCAGTACTTGGCGAGGGTGGAGGTGATCAGTATTGATGTGGAGAAGGGGAAGGTTGGGTTGAGTTTGAAGGGGGTGTAAGGAATATAGTGATAGCGTATTCCGCAGTTAAGCTTTTGTTCTTTACTCTTAGTTTCATGTGTCTTTAGATATAATTGCTTAAATAAATTTCTAGGGATCTCTTCTATGAGCATGAAGCTAAAATTCGATATTGAGAATATGGGCAATATTGATAAAGCAACAGTAGAAATCAAACCTCTTACCATTATCGCAGGTGAAAACAGTACTGGAAAAACTTTTATAACAAAGAGTCTCTATACAATTTTAGACTCAGTATATAAAAATCATTTTTTAAATGAATTTTTAAAAGTTCATCTCCAATTAGAAGATTCAATTACACGTTTTTATGACAGTATTAACCCTGTTGCAAAAGATTCGGACTTTTATACAAAATATAAAGAGATAAATAATACTATTGTTGATATTTTATATGAATTGTCAAAGTGTAAGTTTAAAGAACAGAACAAACTTCTTCAGAAACATAATAATTTATTAAAACTGTTAGAAATGGTAATATCAAATTATACTAAAGATAGATTGTCGTTAAAGAAATTTCAAAAATATGATATCGAATTAAATGAAATACGAAACAACTTAGAGAATTTTTTATATGTTATAAATAATCGTATTGATGTTATTATTGATAATATTGCCAATTCTTTAGAAGAAGGGTTCAAGAAGAATTTTCAAATTACAAACCTGAATAGTCTAATACAGCAGGGCAAATCAAAAAAGCTTAAACTTAAGTTGGATAATTTAGGAAATATAGATATTGAGAACAATGAGTCAATTCAATTTAGCCTTAGCCAAGATGGGATAGAAGAGATACAAGATGTTGAGAACATTGTATTTTTTGATTCTCCTATTTTTATAAAGATCAGAAAAGCTTTACAAAACTGTCGATTTGATAGAATTGGAATGCCTAAAGATGAGGATAAGTACCTTAAAGGATATCCTCAGTATTTGGATAAGCTTTATAATTTTATCGATAAAGAATATATTGATAAATCAGAATTTAACCTAATAAGTCAAGAGATTCAAGAAATCATTAAGGGTAGTTTTAGTGTTAGTAAAAGTGGAGATATACAATACACTGATAAATCAAATAATGTAATGCCTCTTTCTTTAACTGCTATGGGTATTAGTAATATAGGGCTTATCGATTTATTATTGAGGAACAATGTTATAAACAAGGGTTCTTTTCTAATCATGGATGAACCAGAAGTCCATTTGCATCCAGAGTGGCAAGTCATTTTAGCAAATATACTTTATAAAATTGCAAAACAAGGCGCAAATGTCATTATCGCAACACATAGTTTAGATTTTTTAAAGGCCTTTGAAGTACTACTTAAAAATGAAGAAGAAAATACTGAAAACATTATTGCTATTAATAAAATGCCATTTGATAAAGAATTTGCGAAATTATCTGAGATAGATAAAGTTGACACTATATTGGATGATTTAAGTCGTCCATACAATGAATTATATTTACAAGATATATAATGAGCCTGCTGAAATATATTGAGTATATTAATACGGAATGTAGAATCCAAAAACCAATATTGTCTGTAAAAGCATTAAAAGTTGATGCAAACACTAATAGTTTAAAAAGTAAACTTGGATGTAAAAATTTAAAATCATGTGATTATTTCAAAAGAGGAAAACAAAAGTTCTACTTTATTGAAATCTCTGATTTTAATGCTCAATTTATGAATTTAGCGTCTCGTCAAACTTCAAAAGATGCATTAAAAGAGATAAAACTAGAAATTAGATTAAAATTGTCAGAAACTTTGATAATATATCAAAAATTAATTGATAATTTTAATTTCAAACAAAATAATCGTGAACTTTCGAAAAAAGCCTTGCTGTCAGTATGTAGAAATAATACACGAGACAGTATATTCCTTGATAAAATTACAAGAGAACTAACTAAGCATTATTGCCCAGAACATTTATCCTCAATAAAATTAATTCCATATACTCAAATAGAAAAAGAATTGAAAAAGTAGAGTGATTCAAAGATCGTGGCGCATACTTTTAAACCCTTACAGACGATAGATACGTTCAAACTGAGAGGAGCGTCTTGTCTTAAATTTACCTACACCAATGAGGTAGATCCCCAAACTTACTATTTCAAGCTGAAACCGCGACACTTTAGAATGCCTTTGCGCTTTGTTTATCTCACTACCCCTGAAAATTTAGGGTCAGGTGCCAACCCACTACCACCCTTTAAGATCTGGAATAGTAACAACTCCTCATGTCCGGACATAGAGACGATGCAAGGCTATATTTCTGCCAAGAATAGGTGCCAAACTAAATCCTAATTACCGACCGAAAAAACGTTAAAATAACAACAAAATAAAATATTTTAACGATTTTATACTATTTACCGTGAAAATATGTTAAAATACCCCTATGCTGACAAAAAAACAAACAACCAAAATAGACACACTGCGCAAAGAGTACTTCCAATATGCCACCGGCAAGGAGCATTTACTCAAGCTGCTGTCGGAAACGGAAGTCTTTGAACAGGTGTATAACTCTAACGCCATAGAGAACTCAACCCTGAGCATCGAAGAGACAGAGAAAATTCTTTTGCAGATAGACTTGGACAGATATGTGTCCGAACGAGAGATATATGAAGCCAAAAATCTGGCCCGTGTGACTGAGTACATCGACAACAACGCTAGAGACAAAGCACTCAGCTCAGAAATGATACTGTTTTTGCATCAGATACTCATCTCGAACATCAACAACGACATCGCCGGCAGGTTCCGAGAGGGAAATGAATATGTGAGAGTGGGGAATCACATAGCCCCAGCACCATCCCGGCTAGGGCAGGGGTTGGAGGAAACTTTGATGCGATACAAGGCGGATGCTTCTAAAAACATCGCCGAACGCATAGCACGCTTCCATCTGGATTTTGAAACACTGCATCCTTTTATCGATGGCAATGGGCGCATAGGGCGAAGCCTCAACAACTATCTGCTCATACGCGAAGAGTATGTGCCCATCAACATCAGGTTTTTGGATAGACAAGAGTACTATAGGGCGTTTCAAGAGTTTAACCTGTATGAAAAAACGGACATCATGGAGCAGATAATTTATAGAGCGTTGGTCAACAGCTATCACAAAAGGCTTGCATACCTCAAAGGCTTGAACATCGTGACACTCAATATCTATGCCAAAACCCACAAGCTCTCACATCCCAACCTCATAAACAAAGCCAAACGACAGACCATACCGGCCTTTATGGAAAAAGGTGTTTGGATGATAGGAGATGAGTAAGATATTACCGCACCAAGC
>JALULU010000099.1:0-2128 GCA_027040585.1 Acidobacteriota bacterium
CATTCCATTTATCTTTATCCGTCCTCTTTTCTGGGTTATTTAATTTCTAAAAAATTAAACATACCCCATATGGCAAGTGGTAGGGGAAATGATGTGGATAAATTGATGTTAAATCCATTGTATTTTCCTACAATAATTTCTTCTTTAAAAGAGGCAGAGGTTGTAACTGCTGTTTCGTCTCAAATGAGAGATTTTTTGGAAAAAATTTTAAAAAGAGAAGTTGTCTTTATTAAAAATGGATTTGAACCATTAGTTCCAATTCAACAGGTTAAATTTAAAAAGAGGAAAAAAATTTTTAGACTTGGATTTTCGGGGGAAATGCGTAAAAAGAAGGGCATGGATGTTTTGCTACAATCTCTTGCTATTTTAAGGGATAGTGGCTTTAAATTTAAATTTTTACTTGTTGGAGATATTAGAGAAAAAGAAAAAGATGCTTTTTTTATTCTATTAAAAAAGTACAGATTAAAAAAAATAGTGGAAATTACAGGTTTTCTAAAGGGTATTGATTATGTAAAATCTCTTTTGGATATAGATTTGTACTTGCATCCTTCCTTAAGGGATGGAATGCCAAATGGAATCATAGAAGCTATGTATTACAAAATTCCAGTTTTAGGCAGTAAGGTTGGTGGAATTATAGATTTGCTTGAAGATGGACGTGGTATTTTGATTCCATATTCCAATAGAGAAGCACTTACAAAAAGTATTATTAAATATTTGGAAAATAGAGATAAATATTCTTTAATGATTGAAAATGCCCATAATTTTGTAGTAAAAGAGTTGACTTCAGATATAGAAATTGATCATTTTTTAAGGGAAATTAAAAAGTTTTTATAATTTTTAAATATTATGAAAAGAATTCCTTTTGCAGAAAAGTACAGGCCAGAAAAAATAGAAGGTTTTGCAGGGCAGGAACATCTTTTAGGTGATAACAAACCTTTAAAAAAGATGTATGAGGATGAAATATTGTTTTCCTCGATTTTTTGGGGACCTCCAGGATGTGGTAAAAGTACTTTAGCCAAAATTTTTTTTAAAAAATTGAACACTCAAGTAATTGAGTTTAACGCAGCTCTTTCTGGTATGAAGGAAGTTAAAGAGGCAATGAAAGATGCTTCCTTTTTTTATGATAAGACTGGCAGACAGACAATAATTTTTGTAGATGAAATACATAGATTTAATAAGGCACAACAGGATGGTTTTTTGCCATTTCTTGAAAAGGGTAAAATTGTTTTAATTGGAACAACTACACTAAATCCATCTTTTGAAATAAATGGTGCACTTTTAAGCAGGGTTAATGTATACAGATTTTTGCCATTGTCAAAGGAAAATGTCATTTTCATCTTAGAAAAAATGATTGAAAAATTGAAAAAAGAATTTGAATTTAAGGTTGAAAAAATTGTAATTGAGAAAATTGCATCTATTTCTAATGGGGATGCAAGGGAGGCAATAAATATACTTGAGCAACTATTTTATTTTTCTTCAGGTACTGAAAATTGTGTTATAGACGTTGATTCTTTAGATTCAATATTAGGACAGAGAGTTTTAAAGTATGACAAAAATGGTGAAGAACACTACAATATGCTTTCTGCTCTTCATAAATCTATGAGAAATAGTGACCCGGATGCCACTTTATATTGGGCTACAAGAATGCTTGAATCTGGGGAGGACCCAAAAAATATTTTAAGAAGAATAATTCAATGTGCCAGTGAGGATGTTGGATTAGCTGATATTAATGCCTTAAATATTTCCATAAATGCACTCCATACATATGAGTTTTTGGGTTTACCTGAAGGTAGGTTAGCAATTTTGGAGGCGGCAGTATATGTTTCGATTGCTCCAAAATCAAACTCCATATATGTTGCTTACAAGAAAATAAAAGAGGATTTGAAAAATGGAAAAATTTTTCCTGTGCCTCTACATTTAAGAAACAGTGTAACTCATTTAATGAGAAGTGAAGGTTATGGTGATGGATTTAAATATGCACATGATTATCCTCATGGTATTTCAGATATGATTTGTTTGCCAGAAAAATTAAAAAATAGGATTTATTATGAACCTAAAGATATTGGACTTGAGAAAAGGATCAAAGAAAGGCTTACAGAAATAAAAAAAATTAAAAATAAAAAAAAAT
>JALULU010000099.1:2138-12934 GCA_027040585.1 Acidobacteriota bacterium
AATTTATACTTTAAAATTTTAGTGTATAATTTTAATGAGTGGTTTTGTAATTTTTTTATGAATTAAATTGTGAGGGTCGGCAAATGAGTAAAATTTTAATTTCTGATTATAATTCAAAGGAGTTGCAGAGGTTAAAGCAACTATTTGAAAAGAAAGGATTTGAAGTAATTACGGCAAACGATGGACCTTCAGTTATTGCTAAGTTTGAGGAGGAAAAACCAGACATAATTTTGTTATCGGCTATGCTTTCCAGAAAAAATGGACTGGAAGTATGTAAAAAGATAAAAATGTCCCCCGATGGTGCTTCTGTTCCGATTATCATTGCGACGTCTATTTATAAAGGTAAAAATTATCAGATGAAGGCAAAAATTGACTATAAGGCAGATGAATATGTTGAAAAGCCTATACCTGATGAAAAGTTGGTAGAACTTATTGAAAAGCATATAAAAAAAGATTTTTTTTCAGAGGAAGTTTTGGCTGAAACTGCTTCACGCAGAAAACACAATGGGAAAAAAGAGGATGAGAAAGAAACAACTCCTCCAAAACTTGAAAAGAAAATGAGTGATACAGATGATCTTGATAAATTAATCAGTGAGACTCTATCCGGTCTTGGAATGGACATAAAGGCTAAAAGGAAGAGAGAGGTTGGAAAGGAAAAGGAAAAAGAAAAAAAATTAGAGGAAAAATTAGTTGAAGAGAAAAAGGTAAAATTGGAAGAAAAGGAGGAAGAAAAACCTGCTGAAGTAAAAAAAGAGGAAAAGGTTGTTGAACCTAAAAAAGCAGTTAAAGAAAAGGAAGAAAAGAAAGAAGTAGAAAAGAAAAAAGTGAAAATGGATACAGATGCTGAGGTGGATGCACTTTTAAAGGATACATTGAGTTTAGCACTTGATATTGATAAGGATACGATAAAGGAGGAGAAAGCAAAAAAAGGGAAAGATACAGGGGAGTTAATGCTTGAAAAGTTAAAGGAAGAAGTTGTTAAAAAGGAAGAAAAAAGTGAAGGGGAAAAAGCAGTTGAGAAAATTTTAAGTTCATTTGATACTGATATTGAAAAGAAATTGAGTGATACTTTGCATGGTGTTGGACTTTCTGACACAAACCTTGAGAAGACACTTGAACCACGTGAAGAGGAGGTTGAAGAGGAAAAAGAAGAAGAGGGAATTAAGTTTGGAGATTATTATCTTGTTGAAAAAATAGGCCATGGTGGGATGGCTGAGCTCTTTAAAGCGAAGAAAAAAGGGGAAAAGGGATTCCAGAAAATTCTTGCAATAAAGAGAATTTTGCCACATTTATCGGATAATAAAGAGCTTGTTACAATGTTTATTGATGAGGCAAAACTTGCTGCACAACTTTCTCACCAAAATATTGCAACTATTTTTGATTTTGGAAAAATAGATAACTCATATTACATCGCAATGGAATATGTGGATGGATTTGATCTTAAAAAGATTTTAAGTAAGGCAAAAGAATTAAAGGTAAAGATACCACATAAATTGGCCGCATATATAGCAGAGCAAATTTGTAGTGCTCTTGATTATGCTCATCATAAGAAAGACTATAAAGGCAAGGATCTAAAAATTGTACATAGGGATGTAAGTCCTCAAAATATTTTGATTTCAAAAGAGGGGGAGGTTAAATTAGTTGATTTTGGAATTTCAAAAGCTGAATCAAAAATTCATCATACGGTAAAAGGTGCACTTAAAGGTAAACTCCTTTATATGTCACCTGAACAGGCATGGGGTAAAGAAGTTGACAGTCGTTCAGATGTTTATTCAATGGGAATAGTTTTGTGCGAAATGGTAAGTGGTAAAGTACTCTTTGAGGACTCATCAGAATATGATGTCCTTGAGAAGGTTAGAAGCGGTAAGATGCCAATTCTTGACAATGAAATTGGCAGGGTACCACCAAAGCTCAGGAAAATTATCAAAAAATCTCTTGAAATAGATATAGAGAAAAGATATCAAACTGCTGCTGAGATGGCTGCGGATTTGAGGAAATACATAAATGAATCTAAACCTGTTCCCACTTCTAAAGATTTACGAACTTTTTTAACACGTCTTTATCCTGATCAATTTGGATTAAAACCTGAAGAAGTTAAGAATTTAACTTTTGATGACTTTATGGAAGAATTTGAAGGTGAAAGTTTACTTGCTGAAGATACCATTATTCTTCCTGAGGAAAAAGTGGATAAGGTTAAAGAAAAAGCTAAAGTTAAAGTTACTGAATCACCTAAAGTTGAAAAAGAAAAACCAAAAAAGAAAGTTGTTGTTAAGAAAAAAGTTGTTAAAAAGCCAATACAGAAAAAACCTGCTATGTCTCAAGAAAAGCAAACTACAACTAAGGAAATTCCTAAAAAAGCCGTGAAAAAGGAAGAAAAGCCAATACCTAAAAAGGTAAAGAAGACTGTTGTTACAAAGAAATTAAAAAAAGAAGAGCCCCCTAAAGTTGAATTAAGACCTTCATTTGGGGCTGAAGAGAAAAAAGAAGGTGGCAAAAATAAAATTATAATTATTGCTGCCCTTGTGGTTATTGTGATTGGTGTAGTATTATTCCTTGTTTTTGGCGGTGGTGGAAAAGGAGAAGTTAAAAAACCTGTAAAGGTGGCTACAAATGTTAGCCCTATGAGTTCTGGCGAGGAACAGGCCAGTGCTGTGAAACAAAATAATATAGTAAATAATAACAATATAAAACCTACTTCCAATCAAACAAAACCTGTTCAAAATATTAAGCAAAGTAGTAAAACTTTAAATAAAGTTTCCCCGAAACCTGTTAGAAAAATTGTCAAAAATATTAAAAAAAAGGTTACTCCTGCTAAAAAGAACTTAGCAAAACCCATTATTAATAAACCAAAAAAGGTCGTTAAAAGTAAACCTCCACAGAATAAACCAGCTAAAAATATTATTGCAACACAAAATAAAAAAGAGGCAATTAATAAACCTGAGACAAAACCTGTTATAAATACTCAACCGTCTAAAGAGGTACAAAATAAACCAGTTACAAATAATCCACCTAAGCAAATAACAATTGTACACAAGCCTAAAAATAAAGAAGTTAAGCCGAAGCCTGTAGTAACAAAACCTAAACCAGAGGTTGTTGTTGAAAAACCGAAGGTTGTAACGTCTAAACCAGTATCTACACTTCCTTCTAAAAATTTGATGGAATCTAAGAATGTTATCAGAGAGGGAGATTTAGTACCACTTGATTCCTCAGTAAATCCGCCGATACCTATTAAGAATCCCAGACCAGATTATCCTTCTAAGGCAAGGATGTTAAGGGCACATGCAACAGTTATTGCAAGAATTTTAATCAATCATTTAGGTGATGTTGAAAAGGTTAGAATTATTACAGTTATTCCTTCAAGGAATAGACCACTTTTTAGAGATAGTGTTATAACTTCTCTTAGAAAGTGGAAGTTCAAACCTGCTGTTAAAGATGGAGTAAAGGTGAGGGTCTGGAAAACAGTAAGGGTGAGATTTTAAGATTATTACTAAAATTTATATAAATATTATGGAGGAAGTATGGATTTAACAAAAGAACAAAGAAAGTTTTATGAAGAAACAAGGGAAATGGCCCGTAAAGAGATAGAGGACATTGAGAAAAAGATTGAAGATGAGCTTGCAAGGGTAAAACAGAGATTAATTGAACTTCAAAATGCAAAAAAAGCGGCAAAGCAGATTTATGAAGGAGCCTGTACAAGATTGGGTGTTAAGAGCGAGTTAACAGAGAGTGAAGTTGACTTAGCCAAAGAAATGGGTGATAAAGGTTTAATGTAGTTTTTATTTTAACTTTTAAATTTTTACCTTTTATTTTAAGGTTTAAAAAAAGACCACTTTATTTTAGGTGGTCTTTTTTTTGGAGAAAGGCTTGAAGAAGTCTCTTTTTTTTGTTTATGATAGAGAAAAAAGTTTAAAATGTACTCTTTGCAACCACTATTGTAAAATAGATGATGGTAAAGTTGGTATATGCGGCGTGAGAAAAAATATTGGTGGAGAGCTTTTTTCGCTTGTCTATGGTAAAGTGATAGCTTTACATATTGATCCCATAGAAAAAAAACCGCTATTTCATTTTTTTCCCTCTTCGAAATCACTTTCGTTGGCAACAGTTGGATGTAATTTTAAGTGTGATTTTTGTCAAAACTATGAAATAAGTCAATATCCATATTTATCTGGCAAAATTGATGGGGAGGAAATATCACCTGAAAAAATTGTATCCCTTGCAATTTCAAGAGGATGTAAATCAATTTCTTATACTTATACTGAACCTACCATATTTTTTGAATACGCTTATGATATTGCGAAACTTGCTAAAAAAAATGGACTTTTTAATATTTTTGTATCAAATGGGTACATGACAGAAGGGGTTATTGATGAGATGGTTGGGGTCATAGATGGGATAAATGTAGATTTGAAGAGTTTTAATGAAAATTTTTATAGAAAATATTGTAAAGCATCTCTATCACCAGTAAAAAATAATATAAAAAAATTATATGAAAATGGAATATGGGTTGAAGTTACAACTCTTTTTATTCCAGGATTGAATAATAGTAGGGAGGAAGTGGAAAATATTGCTGAGTTTATAGCAAAAATAAGTTGTGATATACCATGGCATGTATCAGCTTTTTACCCTGCTTATAAAATGTTGGATGTTCCTTCAACTGATAGTAGTACTCTTGATATGGCTTATGATATCGGCAAGAATAAGGGGTTAAAGTATGTTTATTGTGGGAATATACCCGGTCATAGGGAGTCGACTTTTTGTCCTTTATGTGGAGAGGTATTAATAGAACGATATGGATTTAATGTAATTGGGTATAATCTTATAAAAAATAAGTGTAAATTTTGTGGATATGAAATAAAAGGTATATTTCAGGAGGATTAATGGATAAGTTAAATGTTGTATTTGGCACAGCAGGACATATTGATCATGGAAAGACAACTCTTCTTAAAGCACTTACTGGTATTGACGCTGATAGGTTAGTGCTTGAAAAAGAGCTTGGAATAACAATTGATATAGGTTTTGCCCCGTGGATAACAGATGAAGTGAATATGGGATTTGTAGACGTTCCGGGGCATGAAAAGTATGTGAGAAATATGGTTGTTGGGGTCAGTGGTATAGATGGTGTTCTACTTGTGGTGGCGGCAAATGAGGGAATTATGCTTCAGACAATTGAACATATAGATATCTGTTCAATGCTTGATATAAAAAAACTTGTTGTAGCCTTAACCAAAATTGATATGGTCTCTTCTGAAGATGTGAAAAATAGAGAAAAGGAAATCAGTGACTTTTTAAAGGGATATAGCTTTAATGTTATTGATATTGTTAAAACATCTGGTATTACAGGTGAGGGGATAGATTCATTAAAAAAAGCACTTTTAAAGATGGCAAAGTCAGTGGAAAGGGTGGATGAAAATGGATTTCCAAGACTTAACATTGACAGGGTATTTAAATTAAAGGGGATAGGGGTTGTTGTTACAGGGACTACCTTAAGTGGAAGTTTTAAAGTCGGAGATGTGGTTGAAATTTTACCCATACACAAGAAGTGTAAAATCAGGAATATTCAGGTTTATGAAAAGGATGTTAAAATTGCTTTTTCTGGGCAGAGAACAGCTTTAAACTTGTCTGGAATCAACTATGAAGATTTAAAAAGGGGATATTCTGTTACAATACCTGATGCCTTTGAAGGCTCCCAGATGGTAAATGTAAAAATAAAATGCTCAAAAAATTTTGATAAGGGAATAAAGGATGGGTTAAAAGTCCATTTTTATGCTGGAACTGATGCCAGCGTTGGTAAAGTATATTTACCTGAAGGTATCAGCTACATAAAGCCTGGTGAGGAATCCTATTCACAAATAAGGCTTGAAAAACCAATATTCATGCTTCCATGTGATAGGTTTATTATAAGACAGTATTCACCAGAAATTACAATTGGAGGTGGAAAGATTGTTGAAATTCTGACTTCAAAGTTAAGGAAAAAAGAATTATTGGATAGGATTGATGTCTTTTGCAAATTTGAAAGTTGTTCAATTCCAGAGTTTATACTTTTAAAGTTTAAGAATAGTGTTTTTACGCCCCATTTGGTTTTTAAAAACCTGGGTAAAAGTATTGAATCAATTGAGGAAGGTATTAAAAATTTGTTAAGAGATGAGAAAATAAAGGCGTTTACTTTTTCAGGTAAGACATACTATATTGAATTAAATTTTTACAGGATCTTAAAAAATAAAATAGAAGATATTTTGCTTAAGAAAGGAAGAAAAGGAATAAAAAGGGAAAATCTTAACTTTGAAATTAAAATCCGAGATGAATTACTTTTTAACTTTTTGCTCGAATCCCTTTTAATGGAAGGTATTCTTGTTAAGAGAAAAGATCTACTATTTCATAGAAAATTTTTTGAAGGTAAAGTAGATAAAAATTATATAGATGTTGAAAATTTCATCAAGAGAAGGAGATTTGATGGCGTTACTAAAGAAGAACTGGCGAAAAAGTTTGGAAAGAAAGGTGAGGAATATCTAAATGTCTTAATATCAAATGGAAAGGTCTTTCCTGTAGAAAAAAATTATTTTTTAAGTGAAAAGGTTATTGAGGAACTGACGGAAAAAATAAAGGATAAATTTGGGGATAAGGGAGAGTTTTCTGTTAGAGAATTTAAAAATTTAACGGGACTTACAAGAAAAAGGGCTATACCTCTTTTAGAATTCTTGGATAGGAAGGGAATAACTTTAAGATTAGGAAATGTGAGGAAATTGAGAATATGAGTAAAGATTTATCAGTAACTTCAGATAACAATTTTTTTGTAGAGATGTTACAGTGGATATCTTTAATATCTAAAACAGGAATTTTAACCGTTGTTAGTGATGAAAACATTATAAAACTCTATTTTAGAAAAGGAAATTTAGTTTCTGTGTACTGTGAAGATCCACTCAGGTTTTTTGGACAGTATTTGATAAAAGAGGGGATAATAGATGAAAGGACATTAATGAAATCTCTTGAAATTCAGGAAAAGGAGGGCAATAAGAAAAAAATAGGAGAGATAATATCCAGGTTGAAAGGAATAGACCAGAAGGAAGTGTATTCTTTACTTGAATCCATGTACAGGGAGTTACTTTTTGATATCTTTTTATGGAGTGATATGAAATGTTACTTCTCAGAGGTTAATTTTAAAGAATATAAGGGGTTTGAATTACATATAGATATTAATGATTTAATAGTAGAGGGTTTAAAAAGATTGAAACTTCAGGATGAAATGAAACAATATATTAAAGATAAAAATGTAGTATTTAAAAGGGTTAAAGATAAGAGGGATAATTTTAATGAAATGTCAAAACTTGAGAGAAAAATTTTTGATTTATTAAAAATACCATCTTCTATTCGTGAGCTTATGAGAGCTACAAGGAGTAGTGAATTTGAAGTTTCATTGGCACTTTATAACTTACTAAGAAAAGGAATGGCTTCCATTGTAGAGGGGGGAGAGATGGTAGAGAATTTGTATGAAAAGAAGAAAGATGAAATGAAATCAAAAATGAGAGAGTGTATTGAAAACCTTGATTTTGAAGGTGCGAGAAAAAATTTGTTTGAATTAATGCATTTTATAATAAATGGTGAAGAATTTAATGAAGTTAAGGACTCAATTGATGATAAAGAACTTGAATATTTGAAGAATAAATTTGACTACAACAAAACGTTGAAAGTTAAAGTAGATTTAAAGGATTTAAGATATAAAGGTCTTTCTCAAATGGAGGCTTTTTTACTTTCAAGAATTAATGGTGGTATAGACATAAATTCACTCATTAAACTTGTACCTTTAAAAGAAGTAGAGGTCCTTAAGTTATTGCTTTCCTTGAAAAAAAAGGGATTAATTGAATAAAACAAATCTTTTTTTAAAAAAAACTTGAAAAAGAGTTTTTTTAGGATATAATCTTGCCAGAGCGTGTGCCGAAGTGGTGGAACTGGCAGACACGCCATCTTGAGGGGGTGGTGCCCTATCGGGCGTGCGGGTTCAAGTCCCGCCTTCGGCACCATGAACTTTGAAAGTCCTACTTTTAATTTTACCCACCAGGGAATATCCTACCTGAAATGGTGAGCCTATCAACTGGTTTTTACCTTCCAGATATACAGTCCTCCCGCTTTTGCGGGAGGACATCAATCCTACTACAATGTTTTTGGGGACTTGTTGTTTATAACTAATTTTATGCTCTTTACTTACCTTTATTTTTTGTGGGGTTGTTGTGGTTTTTCTTCTAAGAAAATTGACAATTTTGCTTTTTTTTTATAAAATGTTAACGAAGGTAAGTAGGGAGGTTTTATATGAAAAAATTTTATTTCCTTATTTTATTCATCTTTATTTTTGCTTTATTTTCTTTTAATTTTTCCTTTTCACAAACACAGCCAAATCACAAAAGTTGGACGGTAATGGTTTACATGAATGGACCTGCGTCAATTAATGATGAAGTCTATAACTTTTTAAATGATCTTGAGACAAGTGGAGGAAATGAAAATTACAATTTACTACTATTTACAAATACTCAAATAGATCCCAGAACTGGAAATGGAATATTTTTAGTGAATATGGATGAAGATAAACATATCAATATGGAGTATTTAGATGGAAACGGTCTTGATATTGCAAGTCCAAATACTTTTTCTTATTTCCTAAATTATTGTAGAGATAATTACCCGGCTGATCACTATGTGTTAATTCTCAAACGTTTTTACACAGATTTCACAAATTCAAATGGGGACTTTTTTTCTGACATAATCACTAATCCACATTTGAACACTAAACTTGGTATTTCAGGTGAAAATAATATTTCGACAATTCTTTCAAATTTTTCTGAATCCATTGGTAAGAAAATAGACCTGTTATTTATGGATGTTCCCTATGAAATGAACCTTGAAAATATATTGGCTTTCAAGGACAGTGTGAACTATTTTGCAGGATTTGAGCTTGGAAATTTGGATGGCAACTTTTTTTATAGTAATTTCCTTAAGCCATTTCAGAATAGTTCAGCTGATACTTTAACTGATGCTATTAAAAGGCTGATTGGTAGTGCAAAGAAATCAAATGTCGTTCAGGTTGGTGTTGTAAATTTAAACGAAACCAATGGTTTTGTGGAGGCATTTAACAAGTTTGTATTTTCGCTTATTAGTATGGAATTTGATAATAATAGCGGAGAAGATGTGGCAAGGAATTGGAGAAGTGAGATTAACCCACTTGGATTTGATCAGGGACTTTCATTGGTTGATTTTAAGACCTTTATTGATAACATGAGTGTTAAAGGTAATTTACTTCAGGACAGTATCGGTAAACTTGATAATATTCTTTCTCAGATGGTTGTTACAAATTATTCAAAAGCAAAGGGAGGTCTGGAAGGATTTTCAATATATTTTCCTCCCACAATAGATTCATACATTGAGGATTATGACAATACTCCCATTTCTAAACTAACTTATTGGGATAGTTATCTTAAAGGTCAAAGGGTTATTAATGAAGGTGATCCTTTTGATATGACATCACATAATGGGGTAGATTTTCTGCCTGGCAGTGGTTATGAAATAAATCTAAATGGAATTGTGATTTCAGTGAATACTGATGAAGATTATTTTCAGGTAGATGGAACTTTGAAGTTGTCCGGAGTTGGTGATGTTACAGTTTCAAATTTAAGGCTTAAATTATCATCTTTTATCCTTAACAATGAAATTGTAATAGTTAACTATCCACAATTGACTTTTAATACTTCAAGTTTTTCATTTGCAGGAATACAAATTTTAAATCCTCAAATTACATGGGATAGTTCAGGAATACACATTGATGGCGATATGAAGATATCAGATGTCCCAATTGCTGGAAGTGAATTGACACTCCATGCTGAAGCAAATTTTACCTTTAAAAATGGACATTTAGCATTTGAAAACCTTGAGGCTAAAAATATAAATGGAATATTTGGAGATATTTCCATAACAGGTAATGGTACCTTTGAGACAAATCCCTATAAATTGACATTTAACGGTAAAGCGGTGTTAAGCAATTATGGAGAGCTTAACTTTGAAAATATGGTGGTGGGATTTGATGGAACGGTATATTCCTATGGAACAGTATCTTATTCTGGTGGTGGTTTTAATATTGGGAATGCAAATATAAACAACCTTGTTGCTCAGTGGGATAAAGATGGAATTTATTTACAGGGGTCTATGAGCCTTGAAAATGTTACCCTGATGGGTGCACCTCTTACATTTACGTCTGATATAACTGCAATGCTGTCATTAAATAATGCTAATCTCGAACTTTCCGAACTTGATATAACTTCCGCACATGGTGAAGCGGGAGATATAACATTTGATGGAAGTGCATCCTTTCTTAAGAATCCTGACAGGATAAAATTGGATGGAAACCTCACAGCTGGTAGTTATGGTACATTACAGGTATCAGATCTTGAAGTTGGACTTGATGGATCTATAGTTAATTTTGGTACAATTGTTTACAACAATAACTCTTTTACCATTGAAAATGTTATGCTTACCAAAGTTTCAATGGAATTGACCAAGGATTATTTATCAGTAAATGGAAATTTCTCCATTGATAATATTCCATTTGGTGGTTCTCAGCTAAATATTTCAGGTAGTGCCTTAGCAGAAATAGGATTTTCAGGAAATGGTGCAACATTAAATGACTTTCAGTTAAATAATGTGAACGTAACTGGTGGAAATGTAAACTTAAATGGTAATATTTCTTTACTACACAACCCTGACCGTTTGCAAATAGAAGGGAATTTAACAACAAGTTATGGTGTTTTTCATTTTAC
>JALULU010000100.1 GCA_027040585.1 Acidobacteriota bacterium
CTGGGGATGGTTACCCTATCACTATGGTAGGTGGTTTTTTTCATCTGGCTTTGGCTGGGTTTGGATTCCCGGACGCCACTGGGGGGTATCCTTTTGGTCACCCGGTCTTGTAAGATTCAGTATATGGGATAACTACATTGGATGGGTTCCACTTGGACCTGATGATTATTATTGTTACGATTGCGGATGGAATAGAGATCTAACTGTTGTTAATAATTATACAAACGTAAATTATTATAACCTTACTAACTTACATGTAAGAAATGCTGCAACAATTGTAAACATAAATGATTTTAGGCGAGGTAGGCCTCTTGTTAGAAGAAATTCGTTGGTTGAAAATCATAGACCTTATATACCAGAAGCTGCAAGGCGTTATAGAGACGATCCATCACTGGTAAATAAAATGTTTTCAAGAAATAGAATTGTAAGAACGAGATTAAACATCAGACCTGCAAATCCTGTTTGGAGGGAGAATGTAAGAATATCCGATATAAGGAAAGATATTTCAAGAAGTAGGGGTAGTATAGGGAACAGCTATAGAGGATCTTATACTTCTTTACACCAACATTATTCAAGGATAAACAGAAGATATGGAAGTAACAGGAGTAATACAGGAAATATAAATAACCATTTTGGAGTTGATATATCACATTCAAATATATCCTCTGGAAATAGAAGAACTCATTATGGACCAATAAATGTTCACAAGTCCAATAATGGTAGAAATAGTCATCCCTCTGGTAATCCTCACAACTATCATAGAAATAATAACAGAAGAAACAACAGCAATCCAACGAAAAGAAGCAGAAAAAATAACTTTCACAGAAACAGCCAAAATCTCCCGGGAATAAATCATTACTCAAATCCCAGTAGATTTTTTACAGAGAAACCCATATCTAATAATAGCAATGTCTTCATTAACAGACATCACAATATAAGGCCATTTACTCCTATAACGAATCCACACTATTCATATCACGAAGGCAGAAGTTATAACAACAATTTTAACTATAGAAGAAATAACAATCATAGCAGTTTTAGAAGAAATTATTCCTCAGCACATCACTATTCTTACAGATCTTATTCGATAAATAGATATCATTCAAGTGGCAGGACTATTAGACATTATAGTTCAAACCGCTCAAACAATTACAGGAAAAGAAGATGAAAAAATTTATTCTCTTTTTTTTAATCTTATCAACTTTTTTTATCACATTTGGACTTTGCGATAAATATGACAAAGTTGAAAAAAAATATTTGAAAAAGGTTAGAAACCTTGACGTAAAATATCAAAATTTCTATAGAGAAGTCTATTGGATTTCAACCAAAAAGGAAAGAAAAGTATTTTTAAAACTCAAAACAAATAAGGAAAGGGATGCGTTTATCAAGGACTTCTGGAAGTGTAGAGACTTGAATCCTAAAACTCCTGAAAATGAATATAAAAGAGCATATGAAATTAATTTCCTTTATGTACAAAAATATTTTTCAGTTAAAGGTGTAAGACCAGGATGGCTAACAGATAGAGGTAGAATTTTTCTACTACTTGGAAAACCTGTTTCAGTTTCAAGAAACCCCGTTCCTGGTTTTAAATATCCAACAGAGGCCTGGACTTATTATGGAAATCCGTCCTTTGGCCTTCCACCTAAATTTGTTCTCTATTTTGTGGATAAAGGTAATAATGGTCTTTATAAACTATACATGCCATCAAAATTCAGGAGAAGAAATAGAACCAGAACTAGCGTTCCATTTTCACCAACTCCTTCAGTGGATCTTTTTTATTTAGCAATAGGAAATTATTGTTATACTGCTTCATTTTCACCAACTCCTTTAGGGGATGAAAACTCATCTTTTTCACCTTCAAACAACACATCCGGGTATCTTGTAAATGATTCACAGGCCGCCTCAATGTTAAACCAATTGGATAGATCATCTACCCTATATGAAGAAATCTTCTCATTACCCAAAAGACTGTTTAAAACAGATTATTTAAAGAAATATAAACATTAAAAATTTACGTTTTTAAAGGAAGGGATGGAATTCATCTCTTCCCTAAGCATTTTTTCAATCTCCTCTAAGGTACCCCCATTTTCTAAAAAAAACTCATACTCCTTTGTAAGGGTTGTGTTAAAAATTGCTGGGTCGTCTGAGTTTATTAAAAATTTAATACCTTTGCTTTTAATTTTATATATTGGATGCTCTTTTAAATTACCTATTACTTTAGTAAATAGATTACTTGAAAGTGAATAATCCACAACCACTTTATCTCTTAAAAAAAATTTGCCTAAATTTAAATCATTTAGGCATAAAAAATGTCCTATCCTATCTGGCCTTATCAAAAATACATCACTAAAAGCCCTTTTAGAATTCTTAGCTTCTCCACTATGTATATTTATATCAAATCCATTTTTTCTTATAAGTTCAAAAAAAGTATAATATCTTCTAAAATCACAACAATTTTCGTCTCCCCCTATTCCAAAGCCAACAACTTTAAATTCTCTAAATACATCAAAATAGGGTATTAATTTAAACATATATGAAGGATGAAATTGCCTGACACCATCAATTATAATTCCATATTGAAAATGTTTGTTATATCTTTCTCCTGAAGAATTTATATACTCAAGTATTTTAAATATATCAAATCCCCTCTTCATCCATACTGGAAGAGAAAGGAAAAACTCCACATAAATAATATTTTCACTTAAAATGTAAGAAAAAAATTCATCAGATAGGTATAGAAAATCCTTTTCTTTTTTAATTTTGAAACAAATTTTTTTATAAATTTCTAAAAAATCATAAAAACTTCTTATTTCTTCTTTACCTTTTACCAAAGAAAAAAGCGATCCTTCAAAATGAATATGTCTTTCAATTTTTGGAAGTTTTTTTAAGTTTGTGGTCATTCAAAAATCTGGAGAAGTTTTAAATGTTCTATAAATTTGTCAGATATAAAATCCCTAAATTTTCTTAAATCTTTGCTTCCTGGCATAATTTTTCTAACCTCATCCCAACAATAAGGAGAAGCAAATACTGTATCTGAATACTCTATAATTTCATTTACTAATCTCTTATTTGTAATTGGAGTAATTATAAATTTATTTTCAGTTGAGGGATAAAATATATTCATAAAAACATCAAATGATGTGTGGAGAGTTTTCATATCTCTTACAATAACTCCAACATTTCTATTTTTAAGGAGGGAAACTATTTCATTATAAATTGCAGGATTAGGTTTTATTTCAATAACCATTTTATTTAAAGGGCGAGCAAATTTTGAGACACTTTCAATATGCCAGCTTGTGGTTAAAACATACTTAAAATCGCTTATATTTTCATTATCTGAAATTAAATACTTATCTATCTCATCAAGTAAAACTTTGTATATTCTGGCATCAAGTTTCCTGCTTATCTCATCTGAAAATGCCAACAACTCTTCTTCGTCATCCACTAAAATACATCTTAACGGTGCTACCTTTTCGTTCCCAACAAACTTGCTGAATAAATCTCCAAATTTTTCACCAGATAGTCCAAGCAAAG
>JALULU010000101.1 GCA_027040585.1 Acidobacteriota bacterium
ATAACCAACAGCTATGATTACATCAAGGTTAAAATAACTAATTTTCCTCCTTACTCTTCTCTTTCCTTCCAATTGAACTGTTTCCATTTTGGAAACAGTTGAGTTAGGGTTTAGCTCTCCTGATTTAAAAATATTCTTAATATGTTTTGATATAGCTGCTTTTTTAACATCAAATAAATATGCAATTTGGTTTAAAGTTAGCCAGATAGTCTCTTCCTTTAACTGAACCTCAATCTTTTTATCCCTATCCTCAAAAATTACCAACTGACCCTTATTGTTCATTTCATAAATCCACTAAAATTCACTTTTATCAAAGTTTTAATACTACATAATAACATATGTTATACTGAAAAAATTGTTCAAATTTTCCTGCCTGGTACCATCCTGAATTCATACACAGACAGGAATGTCTGTGCTACAATCAAATTTTCTGCCTGTGCCAGTAGTGTAACACAGGCATTCCTGCCTGTGATTCTGACACATGATTCATACACTACAATCTTGCTTGTGATTCATACACAGACAAGAATGTCTGTGCTACATTCGTGTCTGGCACCAAATCTACCTTAGAATTAAAAATATTTTTGAAATTTTATAATTTTTTGAAATTATAATGTCCTAAAGTTATAACTTTTAGATATTATTTTGGTTTAAAAAATGATTGAAAGGACCCTTGAAAAGGTAATTGAAAAAAAGATTAATACAGGAAAGGCTATAGTGATTGTTGGTGCCAGGCAGGTTGGGAAAACCACATTGATTAAAAAAATTTTAGAGGGAAGAGAGTATCTCTTTTTAGATGGAGATGATCCTGAAGTTAGAAGGTTGTTGAGAAATATTAATACTGAAGAAATTCGTGCCTTAATTGGGAATCATAAAATTGTTTTTGTGGATGAAATTCAGAGTATAGAAAATATTGGGCTCACACTTAAGATGATTACTGACCAATTTAAAGAAGTTCAGCTAATTGCCTCTGGTTCTTCTTCATTTAATTTAGGTAACAAAATAAATGAACCCCTTACTGGAAGGAAGTGGGAGTATAAATTATTCCCAATTTCATGGGAAGAGTTTGAAAATAGTGTGGGATTTCTTAAGACTAAGCAGCAACTAAATCACAGGTTAATTTATGGTTTTTATCCAGAGGTTTTAAACAATCCCGGTATGGAGAAGGAAATTCTTAAAAATCTTGCAGAAATCTATTTATACAAAGATATACTGGCATTATCTGATCTAAGAAAGCCAGAGGTGCTTGACAATTTGCTTCTCGCTATTGCACTTCAGGTTGGAAGTGAAGTCAACTACAATGAACTTGCACAGGCCCTGGGAATAAACAAGGCAACAGTACAAAAATACATAGATGTTTTAGAGAAGGCATATGTAATTTTTAGATTAAAAAGTTTTAGCAGAAATTTGAGAAATGAGATAAAGAGAAACAGGAAAATCTATTTTTATGACAATGGGATAATAAATATAATTACAGGAAATTTTAGTATGTTACATAAGAGAAATGATGTAGGGGCTTTGTGGGAAAATTTTCTTATCTCAGAAAGGATTAAACAAAATGAATATAAAGGTAGATATGTGAGGTCATACTTCTGGCGGACAAAACAGCAACAGGAAATTGACTATGTTGAAGAGAAGGATGGGAAATTATATGGTTTTGAGTTTAAATGGGGGAGAGCTTCAAGGGTGAGGATTTCAAAGACCTTTACAAAATCATATGGTGCAACTGTAAAGGTTATTAATAAAAATAACTTCAGGGAATTTGTTATTTTAAAATAAATTAAAAATTCTGCCTGGCACCAAAAAGTTTCTTTTTTCAAAAAAAATTGTTGTGTTAAAATGGGATTTAGAAATCATTTAAACTTTGTCTAAAATTTATAATGAATGAAAACAACAAAAAAGTAAAAAAAATTAAAATTGCAATAGATGGGCCATCAAGTTCAGGAAAAAGCACAATAGGAAAAAAATTAGCTCAATATTTAAATTATTTGTATATCGATTCAGGTGCAATGTACAGGGCGGTGGCATTATTTTTAAGAGAAAGTGGTATATCTTTTAATGATAAAGAGAGGGTTGTTGAAGTTTTACCTGAAATAGATATATATATTGAGAATTTAGAAGGAATTTCAATAGTAAAATTGAATGGGAAAAAGGTCTTTTCTGAGTTGAGAGAACCCGATATTTCTCAAGGTGCCTCGATAGTGTCCACAATTTCAGAGGTGAGAAAATTTTTAGTTGGGGTTCAAAGAGAAATTGGGAAAGAAGGTGGAATTGTTATGGATGGAAGAGATATTGGCACTGTTGTCTTTCCAGATGCTGAACTTAAAATATATTTAGATGCCTCTATTCTTGCCAGGGCAAATAGAAGGTATCTGGAATTAATAAATAGGGGAGTTAAAACTACCTTTGAAAAGGTTAAAGAGGAACTTGAAGAAAGGGATCGTAGAGATAAAACAAGGAAAGACTCTCCTTTGAAAAAGGCGGAGGATGCAGTTTATGTTGATACTTCTGCTTTAAATATTGAAGAGGTCTTTGAAAGGGTTTTGGAGGAAGTAAAGAAGGTGCTTGACTGATGTTTTCAGGAATTATTGAGGAAGTTGGAAAAATTTTAACTAAAGAGGGGTTTTTACTTAAAATAGGTTGTAAAAGGGTTTTAGAAAATACAAAAATTGGGGACAGTATTGCTGTAAATGGTGTATGCCTTACTGTAAAAGAGATTGGGAGTGATTTTTTCTCTTCAGATGTTAGTCAGGAAACCTTTAAAAGAACCAATTTCTTAAAATTAAAAGCTGGAAATTTTGTAAACCTTGAGAGATCACTCAGAGTTGGTGATAGAATTTCAGGACACTTTGTTCAAGGTCATATTGATACTGTGGGCAGGGTTTTAAGAATTGAGAGACTTTCCCGGTTCTATGAAATAGATTTCTCTTATCCTGAAAATTATTCATCTCTTGTTGTTGAAAAGGGGTCTATTGCCTTAAATGGAATAAGCTTGACAATTGCCCTTTTGAGTAAAAACTTTTTCAGGGTGGCTGTTATTCCCCACACTTTTTCAGAAACTAATCTAAAGTATTTAAAAATTGGTGATGAAGTAAATATTGAATTTGATATATTAGGGAAGTATATTGTATCTTTTCTTGAGAAAAAAGAGTCTTTTAAAAGGGAAAAAATATCATTAGAGGATCTAAAAGAGAAAGGATTTTAAAAAGGAGTCAAATATGGAGTTTGAACCAGTTATTGGACTTGAAATTCATGTTCAACTTAAGACAAAATCTAAAATGTTTTGTAGCTGTTCCACAGAGTTTAATGCACCGCCAAACACAAATGTTTGTCCTGTCTGTTTAGGATTACCCGGTGCACTTCCAACTGTGAATAAAGAGGCAGTTTTAATGGGAATAAAAGCTGCAATTGCTTTGGGTTGTGAAATAAATTTAACTTCTGTCTTTGCGAGAAAGAATTACTTTTATCCAGATTTGCCAAAGGGGTATCAAATATCCCAGTTTGACAAACCTCTTGCTGAACACGGTGAAGT
>JALULU010000102.1:0-11701 GCA_027040585.1 Acidobacteriota bacterium
GGTTATTGATACCTTTAGCGGTAGATACCAATGCTAAATGGATGGATAGAAAGTATGTTTCGTGGGAAGATTTGAAACACAATTGTAAAGTTGATGAGGAATTTACAGAAAAAATTTGACATTATCGTATAAATTCATTGCTACTGATATATCTATGCTCTTTAAAATTATCAAGCAAACTATTAAAATCATACATAATGGTTACAAAATTATGTGCCATTTTTGTTTCCTCTTTTTTTAAAAAGTGGTATAATATCTCAAATTATATCAAAAAGGTTAAAAAATGGTATGGGTATTGAATGGTATTTTAATCTCATTGGTTTTGTTTGGTATTGTGTTGCTTCGTGGTAAAAATCTTGCCAAAAGAAGTCATAAAATTTAGTTTAGTAGAGTATATATTTTAAGATAAAAATTTTCTATCTTAATGTCACAAGGTAGAAGAATGTAAAACTTCCACCTTGCATAAAAAATTTATCTAGTTTATTTGCTCCTTGTATCCTTACGAATCTTACCCGACAAAAGTCTCATTATACTTCTCATAAGGCTTGATATAAGTTTTTAACTCTAAATATTTATCAAAACTTTTTGGTTTTACCAAAAATACCCTATCTTGCAATGTTGTTAATTTGCCTATTTGAAGAATATCCTCTTTAGCCACATGAAATCTTAAATTTCTGCTACTATTATCTTCTCCTGATTTTAATGGTATGCTTTCATCAACTTTTTTTGCATCAAATGTTCCGGCATAATCTTTTATATATTGCACAGTAAATTTATCTCCAATTCTAAAAAATATCTTTGTATTACAGTTGGCAAACAGAGTATTGAACTCTTTACCATACAATTCTTCAAGCCTTGAGAGATCTTGGATACTTATCAGGACACTTGCACCTTTACTTCTACCGTTTGTTATGAGATCTACGATACTGCTTAATTTATTTAACATCCCCATCTCTTCAAGTACAAAATATACTCTTCTTTGAAAATCATCTTCTAAACTTAAAAGCTGCTTTGAGGTTAGATCTATAAACAGAGTGAGAAGAGGAGCTATCATCTCTTGAATATTTTTATTATTTGTGATAAAGATGGTGTTATTAATGCTAGACTTTATCCATTTTTTGACACTAAAATCACCATCTTTTAAATACTCTATGCTTTTTGTATATTGATTTAAGACTGACAATATACTAGAGCCTTGTTTTTCAGAACCTAAAAGATTTCTCACAAGATTTGTATCTATCTCATCCATGATATATCTTCTGTTTGAACTAAGCATTTCAAAAAGTTCACTGTTTTTAGTGATATGGTTTACTTTTGCATATTTTAAGATCTCGATAAATAGAGTTCTTGCACTATCTATCCAAAAAGGATCACTATTGCTTACCTCTTTAGGGAAAAGTGAATGAGCTATGCTTTCTATATCTACAAGATTATCAATATCGTTCATTATGCTCCATCCCAAACCTCTTTGATCTAATGGATTGAAGATGAGATCTCTTGTTGGATTGTAAAATTTTGCCGTATAGTCCATCTTGTTATCGTGAACTATCATTTTACTTCCCCTTCTTTTTAACTGCTCAAATACCTGGGAGCTTAAGACACTTTTACCGGTTCCACTTTGTCCTATGATCATAAAGTGAGAAGTTTCATCCTCTTTTTTGATAATGATGGAATTTTTTCTATACTCTTTCTCTTTTTGCATATCTCTTGGGTTTTTATCGGTATCGATCAAGATATGCTCATCTTCATCATATCCACCGATACTAAGTCCCTCTTTATTTCCAACACTCTTGTTGTACTCTTCTATACCGTTATCCTTTTTCGATTTTTTGATACGATTTTTTATCATCCTAACCCAAAAGTATGGTGTTAGAAAAGATAGAAAAAATGATAATAAAAAAGGTATCCAACTTTTCCTTGCAAGTGTATATTTTAGATTATGTATATACTGCTTCTCACTATCTTTGACTTTGTTTGGTATGATAGTTTCTCTTATCATATAAACGATAACCTTTTGAGGCGCTCTTTTTAGTAACATTTTTTCTTGCTGGCTAAAATTATTTGTGCTAACAAATAAAGTAGCAAAAACAAAAATAAAAGTTACAAACCATATACTAAAAAGTTTCAAAGCAAAATTGAGACTAAAACTCATATTTGCACCCAACTCTTTGTCAACTCTTGCCAAATCCTTCATGGACTTCTCCTTTAAATGAATTTTTGAAGATTTTATTCTTCTATCTATATTCACAAAATAGAAAAAATAGCTGAGATATTTTTTGGAGTATTGCAGAAAAATAGAAAACTTATTATAATTTCCTGAAAGGAGTTGCAAATGCAAATGGAGATAACAACTATAATTTTAACAATATTGTTTATAATTGCTATAGCATTAAATATG
This sequence comes from Acidobacteriota bacterium, assembly GCA_027040585.1. GTDB lineage: Bacteria > Acidobacteriota > JAAYUB01 > JAAYUB01 > JAMOQF01 > JAMOQF01. The sequence goes on from JALULU010000102.1 coordinate 2,399, forward strand.
GCTGCAAAAGAGTTGGAGAATAAAAAATTGTAATTTTATAAATTGGTAAAATGTTAATTATTCTCAGCTTGATTTATGAAATTTATATATTTTTTACTTGCAAGTAGGTAAAATGTAAGAAAAGTATATAAAAGGACATAAATTTTGGCAAATCTTGATAAAGCTCATAGTAAAGCACAAAAATTAAACTCAGAAACTTTAGAAACTTGGCTTTGGGATTCGGCAAATATTATGCGGGGACATATAGATAGCTCTGACTTTAAAAATTATATATTTGGTCTTCTATTTTTGAAACGAGCTAATGATCAGTTTTTTGAAGAAGCCAAAATAGCAGCTGACGAAGAAGGTATATCTTTAGAAGAAGCTATAGAAGATGAAGATTTTCACAGATTTTACATACCCGAAACTGCATGGTGGGACAACATTACAAAAAAGACTGAAAACATTGGTCAAGCTATAGATCAAGCTTTTAGTGCTATTGAAGAGTATAATCCTGCACTCGAAGGCGTTATGACTACTGTTCACTTTGGAGATAGCGAAAAACTACCTGATACTTTACTTTCCCGACTGCTAAACCACTTTAACAAATACTCTCTTGCTAATGCTGACTTAGAAAATCCAGATATACTTGGTAATGCCTATGAGTATCTCATACGAGAGTTTGCTGATGCAGGTGGTAAAAAGGGTGGTGAATTTTATACACCGAAAGAGGTTGTGCAACTTTTAGTGCAACTCATAAAACCAGAAGCTGGAAATAGTATCTATGATCCGACTTGTGGATCTGGTGGTATGCTCATAGAGTCTGCGAAATATATTGCAGCTCATGGTGGTATGGTTGGTGAATTTGTAGATTGTACTTTAAAAGGACAAGAAAAAAACCTTGGTACTTGGGCTATTTGTAAAATAAATATGATTGTTCATAACTTCAAAGATAGTGATATTCGTAAAGGTGATACACTTGGAAGTCCAAAGCATATCATTAATGGTGAATTAGAGACATTTGACAGAGTGATAGCAAATCCACCATTTAGTCTCAAAGAGTGGTGGGAAGCTGCTGAGAGTGATTTAAAAACAGACGCCAATGGTAAAACCATTACACCAAAGTATAATCAAGTAGTTAGTGACGAGTATGGTCGTTTTAAGTACGGCATACCTCCTCGTGGTTATGGTGATTTTGCATTTTTACAGCACATGGTTAGTGTTTTAAAACAAAACGGTAAAATGGGAATAGTCTTACCTCATGTGGTTTTGTTTCGTGGAAGCAGTGAAGGTAAAATCCGTGAAGGTTTACTCAAAGACGATCTTATAGAAGCCATTATAGGATTACCTGAAAAGCTTTTTTATAACACTGGCATACCTGCAAGTATAATAATCATAAACAAATCAAAGCCTGAACACTTAAGGAACAGAGTCATATTTATAGACGCTTCAAATGAGTACAAAGAGGGGAAAAATCAAAATTCTTTGACTCCTGAAAATATTAAAAAAGTGGTGAGTTCTTATGATACTCTTGAAGATATTGAAAAGTATATGAGAGTTGTAGATTTAGAAGAGATTAAAGAGAATGACTATAATCTGAATATTGCTCGTTATATAGATACAAGTGAAGAGGAAGTTATAGTAGATATAAATGCAGTGCTTAGTCGTATAAGTGAGATAGAAGCTAAAGAACAAGAGATAGATAACAAGCTCAATGGCTTTTTGAAAGAGTTGGGGTTTGTATCGTGAGTAAGTTACCTGAGGGGTGGAAGATTGAAACGATTGGAAGTTTTTGTGATATATTAGATAACCAAAGAGTTCCAATAAGTTCAGAAAAACGAGCAGAAATTCGAGGGAATATTCCATATTACGGTGCAAATGGAGTTTTAGATTATATAAATGATTTTATCTTTAATGAAACTCTTGTATTACTTGCGGAAGACGGTGGTCATTTTCATGAGTATCAAACTAGACCAATTGCTTATATGATTCATGGAAAATCTTGGGTTAATAACCATACTCATATTTTAAGAGCAAAAAATGGAGAAAACTATTTTTTATATTATTCATTAGTACATAAAGATATAACTTCTTTTATTAATGGTGGAACAAGAACAAAGCTCAATAGAGGTGAGTTAATAAAAATTCCTTTGACTGTGCCACCTCTTGAAGAACAAAAGAAAATAGCCGAAATTCTAAGCTCTGTAGATCAAAAAATCGCTTTTGTTGATAATCAGATAGAAGAGACTGAACTTCTCAGAAAAGGGTTAATGCAAAAGCTTTTAACTGAAGGTATTGGGCATAGTGAGTTTAAGGATAGTGAACTTGGTAAGATCCCTGTTGAGTGGGAGGTTGTTGAGTTATTAAAAGTTTGTGAAGACAATAAACGTGCTATTGTTGACGGTCCTTTTGGTTCTAATTTAAAAACTATTCATTTTAGAGAAGAAGGTATTCCAGTTATTCAAAGTAATTTTGTAACAAGTGGTAAATTTAATGCGAAAGAATATGTTTATGTTGATGAAGATAAATTTAATAGTGAAATAAGAAGTAAGGTTGTTGGTGGAGATATAGTAATGGCAAAAATTGGTGCTAATTGTGGTACTTCTGCAATTGTTCCATTAGAACACCCTGCATCAATACTCTCTGGAAACTCAATTAAAATTTCTATTGATAAAAATAAAGCTTCTACAATATTTGTAGATTTTATTTTTAAAAGTAAATACTCAAAAAATAAATTAGTAGAACTGAAATCTGTTGGTGCGCAACCTGCAATTTCAATGCCTTTGCTTAAAAAAATGAAAATAGTAAAACCACCCCTCGAAGAACAAAAGAAAATAGCAGAAGTTCTCTCAACAACAGACGAGAAACTTGAAAACCTAAAAGCCAAAAAAGAATCTTTTGAAGAACTCAAAAAAGGTTTAATGCAGAAGTTGCTTACTGGGGAAGTGAGGGTTTAATGGAACTATCGACAGTCTTAACATATTTAGCATTATTAATAACTGCATATGGTGCTACACAAGAGTATGTTAGATTAAAATTAAAACTAGCTCCTTTAAAATATAAACTTACTTTCATTGTTACATTGCTTTTATTGTATCTATCTACTTTAAAATTTATACAATATGAATTAAGTATTTATGGCGTTATACATTTCCCCTCAGGCTTTTTATGGTACTTGTGGGAGTCTAAATATATAATTATTTTAACAATCAATCTTTTTGCTCTATTTATGATTATACATGCTTCAAAATTAACACCTCGAAATCAAAAACAATTTTTAGAGTTGATTCATGAACTTAGAGCATATAAAAATTATGCATTACTTCATAAATTAATCAAAGAAAATCTTGAAATAATATTCAAGTTAAAATACAACAAAACATTCGCCGAAAAATCTTCACTAAGTGGTTATGGACATGGTTTTGACAAGTTATACAAAAAACTAGGGATATTAGATACAATAAGTCAACAAAATAATAATATTTTTGCTAAATTATGGGTTAATATAAAGCTCTTTATATATTCCAAGTTAGCAAAGTTTTCATACAAAAAAGACATTATTAATGAAATATTTCAATATACAATATCAGATAAGCAAATTATACAGAGTACAGTAGAGCAGAATGAATTTCTTGGCATTACAATTTTAAAACAAATAGTAAAAGAAAAGGCTTATAACAGTAAATTTCAAAATAGATTTCTTATCGATATATTTAAAGATACAAATTCTTATATTTATAAAGAGTTTATTCTTGGGGGTTCAAGCTCTTTAGTTGATTTTTTAAATGAAAATCAACAATTTGAGCAAGGCTTAGACATAGGATTAAATATTAGTTTTTCAATTCTTGAACTACTTGAAGACAATACCAAGATACTGGTTTTAAACTATGAACAAAATCAACTCAATTCCCTTATCAAGCAGATTAATGAACTCTTATATGCTTTGTCTAAAACTGATCCGGAGAAATCTCATTATAGTAATTTGATATATTATATTGAAAAAACTATATTAGAACATATTGATTTAACTCAAGGAGAAAAAACAGTCGGTTTTTACTTTCTTAATCAACTATTCAATACCATAAAAGAATTATCTATAAAAAGTACTAATCCGGACTACCCAATTACATTATTTAATTCTTTATATTCAGTTTTTATTAGTAAAGCTTCTATTCAACAAACTGAGTCTAATAATTTAATAAGAATAGGTTGTTACTATATTGATTATATCTTTAATGATCATTACATTAAAGATATAGATCTTCATGTAAAGCAGTTTAGAAAGTTTATTTCAAGATATCATTTAGGCTACAAGTATGAATTATGTGAAATGTTTTTGCTTGTATTAGATACAAGAAGAGGACGAGGTGAATGTGAAGATTGGATAGCATATACACACAGTGGTATCAATAGTAAAATATCTGAAGAGTGGGATTTGCTCACTAGTTTTTTAATTGAGGAAAAAGACAAATAATGAATGAATTTATCCCTAAAAAATTACCCTTAAACATAGACATAGAAACAAAACAAATCTTAAAAAAATCAATCTCAGCAAACCGTGCATTAGCCAAACTGAGTGGTGTAGCTAAAATTATCCCCAATGAAGCGATTTTGATCAACTCTTTAATCCTACAAGAAGCAAAAGATAGCTCTGAGATAGAAAATATCATAACCACCCATGACGAACTTTATCAATCTTCGTTAAATCTTAATAATATTACCCAAGCAACAAAAGAGGTGCAAAACTATAGCCGTGCATTGCTAAAAGGGTTTGAGTTAGTAAAAGAACACTCATTACTACTCATTCGCCATATAGTAGAGATTCAGCAGGAATTAGAAGGAAATGTTGCAGGTATTCGTAAACAAGCGGGAACTGTACTAAAAAATCAAGCCACAGGTGAAATCATTCATACCCCGCCACAAAATGAAGCAACTATAAGAGAATTGTTAAATAATCTTGAGCAGTATATAAACACTAAGGATGAAGTAGATCCGCTTATTAAAATGGCAGTTATTCATTATCAGTTTGAATCTATCCACCCATTTTATGATGGCAATGGCAGAACAGGTAGAATTATAAACATATTATATCTTGTGCTAAATGGACTTTTAGACTTGCCTATTTTATATCTTAGTAGCTATATCATAAAATATAAAGCTGATTATTATAAACTTTTACAAAAGATAAGAGAAAAAGAGGCATGGGAAGAGTGGATACTGTTTATGCTTGAAGGAGTAGAACAAACAGCTACAAAACAAACAGAGCTTATCAACAATATAAAAGTACTTATGGATAGCACAAAAGTACAATTAAAAACCAAGCTACCAAAAATCTACTCTAAAGATTTGTTGGAGATTTTATTTATGCACCCTTACACCAAGATAGATATGTTAGTTAAGAATCTTGGAATACATAGAGAAACAGCAAGCAAACATTTAAAAGCAATAGAAAAGAGTGGCATTTTAAAAGGTGTAAAAATCAAAAACAGTAAGTTTTATGTCAATGTAAAGTTGTTTGAATTGCTCCAAAAAGGTATGTCGTGATTTTTAAGAAAAACCAACACAAACTCCAAGCTATGTCGAAAAAAATGCAAAAATACGACATATCTTCAAAGCTATGTCGAAAAAATGAGAAAAATTAATAATAAGAGAAAAACCATGAGCCAAAACACACCAGAATATCTACAAAGTGAACTACCAGCAATAGGGCTTTTTAAAAAGTTAGAATATAATTATTTTGATGGTTCAAAAGAAGACCCTCGAAATTCTATCAATGAAGTTATACTTGAAGATAGACTGAGAAGTTCGCTCACAAAGATAAATCCATGGCTTAAAGGCAATACATTAGAAAAAGTTGTTCGTAAGATTAAAAATATTCAAGCTTCAACATTGATGGAAGCAAATAAATTTGTTCACGAACTTATTGCCAAAAAAGATTCTATTACAGAAAAGCCTACCCCTGACTCTCACCCGGAGCCTGTTTTTATTATAGATTATGACGATATTGAAAATAATGACTTTTTAGTGGTTAATCAAATGAAATATCATGGAGTTGGAAACAACTCTATACCAGATATAGTGGTTTATATCAATGGCTTACCTTTGGCAGTCATAGAAGCAAAATCTCCAAAAGTTCCAATCACCGATGCTATAAGTGACTTGGAGTATTATCAAAACAACTCCCCAAAGCTTTTTCATTACAATCAAATATGTGTAGGTATGAATAAAGGCAAAGCCCTTTATGGAGCCATAGGAGCTGCGTATCAGCACTATTCAAAATTTAAAGCTGATTCTCTTGAAGATATAAGTGCTTTAGTTGATAGAGTGCCAACAGCTCAAGATATACTCATATACTCACTCTTTCAAAAAAGTGTATTGCTTGACATTGTAAGAAACTTTACAATCTTTGAAGTTGATCAAGGAAAAACTATTAAAAAATTGCCTCGTTATCAGCAACTTAGAGCCGTGAATAAGATTATTCATAAACTCAAAACTGAGCACAAAGGTGGTGTTGTTTGGCATACAACAGGGAGCGGTAAGTCTATCTCTATGGTCTATCTTGCTATTAAGCTCCGTCGTGAAAAGGCTGGATTTGACAATCCAACTATTTTAGTTGTTACAGATAGGATTGATTTGGACAATCAAATAAGCTCAACTTTTAGACGAGCAGGATTTCCAAATACCAAGCAAGCTGTAAGTATAGGACACCTCAAAGAGGAGTTACGAGATAGTTACGGTAAAACTATTATGACTACGATTCATAAGTTTCAAGAGAGAGCTGAAGAAAAAATTGACCCAAAAGATATAGAAGTTTTAAGTGATAAAGAAAATATATTTGTACTTGTGGACGAAGCTCATAGAACGCAAGGAGGTATGACAGCTGCATATATGAGAGCTGCTCTACCTCATGCGAAGTTTATCGCATTTACCGGTACACCGATAGATAAAGAGAGTAAATCAACACTGAGAGAGTTTTATGGTGGTGATTATATTGATAAATATACCATTAAGCAATCTGTAGAGGATGCCAATACTTTAGCGATCCGTTATCAAACTGGTATGCCTGAGTATTTCATTGAAAAAGATCTTATGAATGAAGTCTTTAAAGCCTCTTTTGGTCATGTAAGCGAAGAGAAGCAAGCAAAACTCAAAAGTAAAGCTGCTTCATTAGATACATTTTTGCTTGCACAAAGAAGAGTTGAAGAGATAGCAAAAAATATTATTAATCATTACAGAGAAAAGATATATCCCAACGGTTTTAAGGCAATGTTAGTGTGTCATAATCGTGCTCAAGCTATTGCATATCAAAAAGCTTTTATACAACTCCAAGAGCAAGGTTTAAACAACTTTACATCAAAAGTAATTATGAGTTTTAACCACAAAAAGGATCCGCAGGAGTTTAGAGACTTAGCAACTCCAGAAGATAAAATAAAAGAGACTATAGAGAACTTTAAACTTCCATTTGGTGACGAATCAGACAAATCGCTTGGAGGTAAGAAGCAGTATGACAATACAGCTATTCTCATTGTAAGTGATATGCTACTTACTGGATATGACGCTCCAATAGTACAATGTATGTATATTGATAAGCTATTAAAAGAGCATAATCTTCTACAAGCTATTTCACGGGTAAATAGAACAGCAACAGGTAAAGAGTATGGTTTGATCGTTGATTATGCCGGTATCACTGAGCATCTAGCTGAAGCTATTAAAATATTTAGTGGAGATTTAGAAGTTAATGATGTTATGACGAACATTGAGCAGGAAAAAACCATTTTAGAAAACAGACATGCCAAAATGGTTGCTTTCTTTAGAGATATAAAAATAGATCGAATGAAAAATAGAGATAAATATGTGGATGCTTGTGTGCTCTATCTTGAACCTGAAGATTTACGAGATAAATTTATTGATTTAGTAAAGCTTTTTAACAAGTCTATGGATATTGTGCTGCCTGATCCATTTGCTCTCTCTTATGAATATGATTTGAAACTTTTTAATGATATTAAACTTGAAGCTATCAATACGCATGCACCTGAAAAGCTATATATTACTAGAGAAGAGAGCAAGAAGATACAAATGATCATAGACGAGCATTTAAGAGCCTCTGGTGTAGAGTATCTACTTGATGAAGCTATTGATATAACTGATTCAAAAAGATTTGAAGAGGAGTTAGCCAGCAAGAGCGGAAAGACGAAGGAACTTGTGATAAAAAACCGTATCAAAAAGACGATTCAAGCTAATAAAAAAGAGAATCCTGAGTTTTACGAAGATATTGCAAAAAGACTTGAGAGATTGATAAGAGATAGAGAAGAGGAGCGAATAGATCAAGCTCAACTACTTTTAGAGTTTGATAAAATCATGGACGATATAAAGAACTCTAAAGAGGAGTGGAAACGCTTAGGTCTTCGTTCTCCTGAGCAGTTTCCTGTATATAAAAGCTTAGAAAAAGTTGTTTCAGATCCAAAAGATTTTACAATAGTACTCTTTGATAAGATTGGTATTTATCTTACAAAAGAGGACTGGAGGGAGTTTGATGATATTAAAAAAGAGATTCGTAAAAACATAAAATCTCTTTTGAGAACTGCCAACATAGATAAAGAGCAATTAAAAACTCTTCCTGTAACGATTTTAGATATTTTAGAGAATCAATGAAAATAGAGTATGGCACAAAAACTATAGAATTTGAACTGCAACGAAGCAAAAAAGCTCAAAATACTTACATCACAGTTGAAAGAGATAATGGTGTGTTTGTAAAAGCTCCTGAACACATTTCTGACAAAGAAATACAAGCTCTGGTACAATCAAAAGCAAAATGGATAATAAAAAAACTTGAAGAGGTTGGTAAGAAAATAGACCATGGTGAAATACTCACAGGTTCACGACTTTTTTATATGGGTAAAAGCTACTATGTAGAACTCATAGAAGAGAATCGCCAAAATATTGAAGTTAGCTTCATTCACTCTAAATTTAAGATATACACACCTTCCCATGTGAGCCAAATAGAGTTAAATGAAGCTATAGATAGGTTTTATTTGAGAAAAGCAGAAGAAAAAATTACTAAACTTGTCCGAAAATATAGTGATACTATGAAGCTACACCCTGAATATATAGGTTTTAGAAAATCCAAAACTAAGTGGGGAAGCTGCTCAGAGCGTAATCGGATCACTTTTAACCCAGAAGTTATAAAATTATCTTCTTCCTTGATTGAGTATGTTGTCATACATGAATTGGCTCATATAGCTTACAAAAATCACTCTAAAAAGTTTTGGAATTTAGTCAAAAAATATATGAACAACTATAAATCAAAAGAAGAAATGCTTTTAC
>JALULU010000102.1:11711-12897 GCA_027040585.1 Acidobacteriota bacterium
CATCAGAATAACGGAATAAAATGTTGAAACTGATAACAAAAAGTGAACTTAAATATAAAACAATTTTGATATAATTATAAAAAATTAAATAAATGAGGAGATGCTGTGAAAAAACTTTTTATTGCAATGTTCTTATTGTTTAGTGTAGTTAAGATGCCAATCATAACTATGTGGTAGCAGCAAGAATAAAAGGTGGAATTACTTATTTTGTAGTAGATGGTGCATCAATGCAAATAGTTAAATTTTATTTTTAAAATAAAATATAAAATATAAATAGTCATTTAGATGTTAATCTCATAAAAAATTTATTGTGGTTGTCAGTAAGGAGTCAGTATATGAGATATTTACTAGGTATTATAATTGCGATAATGCTATCTATGATGTTTTACGGATGTGCACAAAAGGAAGGGACTTTTTCAAATGTTGCACGAAATTATCTTTATGGTCAAGATAGATTTATTTTTTTAATTAGCAGCGATTCAGATTTTGCTAAAAATAAATGGGCTTTTCAGCTTCAGGAAGTTAGTGAGTATGGTTTGAAGCATGGATTTAGATATTTTGCAATAAGATTGCCAAATAGAATATCGAACACAAAAGGATCCCCATTTAATACTTTTGAAGAGATAAATAAATTTTGTAGTGATTCGTTTGATTGTGGAGAAAATAGTATTGGAGATATTTATTGGGAAGTAGAGTACTTTAAAAAACAGCCAATAGAATATGTAACTTATGATTCAAAAGCTATACTAAAAGATTTAAAAAAGCGTAATCTCTACTTTCCTAAGATACCAAAAAAAGGTGATTATGATATTCGTTTTAGTGAAAAAATATCACATTGGGATTTAAGGAAATATGCTCCTTTTTAAAAAATTTATATGCAGAAATCCCGACTGTCTTTGGCGATTGAGTAGTTCGTATGGGAAAAGGATGCAACAGGTAAGAAGGAAAAAAATATGAATTTAGAATTGACAGAAGTGGATAAGTTGATTATTGAAATTGCTCGCTGTGATAATTTCCTTTATTGTAAAAATTGTGCCTGTAAGAAAATTATTGATTCTCAAAAACAGACGGATAAACAATTGCCTGAACCGTGGAATGGAGACATTAAGAATAGTAAAATATTATTTATTAGTTCAAATCCCTCGATAAATGAAGATGAGTTTTACCCGGTAGCAAGTTGGAAAGA
>JALULU010000103.1 GCA_027040585.1 Acidobacteriota bacterium
GTATATATTTTTTCCATTATTTAAAATTGTCGAATAAGCATCGATGAAATTTGAAGTTTTCTTAAAATTTTCATTGCTAAATGGTAAGAAACCTTTATCTAATAAAACCTTTAACTTATCTTCATCAAAATTGGCAAAGAAGGGATTTTCTTTGGTAAATTTTTTAAATTCTTCCTCACTTATTTTATAGTCATAATCTGCTGGTACATCATATTCTTTAATTTTATTTGAAAAGGAAAATAGTGATTCAGGATTAAAAATCACTTCATCATAAGAAAAAGAAAAGCCCTCTTCCTGAGAGGGCACACTCTCTTTTATACAGGACGTTAAAAAAATTAAAATAAAAAGCAAAAATAATAATTTTTTCATTTCAAGCTTTCAAGTTTTCTCAAAAATTTATTTGCCTCAATAAACCCGGTAATTCTCATACTTTTTATCTCTTTTCCATCTTTATCAAAGAAGAGAACAAGTGGTAGTCCTTTTATATCAAATCTTTTAGTTAATTTTTTGTTATATTCACTGTTCCTCGTCATATCCACTTTTATTAAAACAAAGTTTTTCAGCTTTTTCTGAACTTTTTTGTTGGAATACGTTTTTGCATCAAGTTCTTTACAGGCAAGACACCAATCAGCATAGAAATCTACAATTGCAAATTTCTTCTCATTTTTAGCAATGGAAAGCCCCTTATCAAGGTTATAAATCCATTTTAAATTTTCATTATTTTTAGGTGCCAGCACATTCATTAAAATCAAGAAAGACCCTGCAGTAATTAATACAAGTGATATTGACTTCCTTATCTTTTGCTTTTTGTTTGCAAACATAAAATCAACGTCAAGGGAACCTGAAATTATTCCGAGCACAATTAAAGCTATGGCAACAACATAAATAATAGGATTATAGTGATTTATTGGATTAATGGATGGAAAGGCATTCTTTAAGAAATAAAGGCCTGCTAAAAACATTATAACAGCAAATATGCTTTTTATAACATCCATCCACCCACCAGATTTTGGCATAGCGGATATAAGAGAGGAAAAAGTGCCAAGAACAATAAATATCAACCCAATTCCTAAGGCATAGACAAATAGCATAAAAAACCCAAGTAGAAAACTTCTTGTGGTTGAAACATATAAAAGGATTCCTCCTAAAACAGGTCCAGTACAGGGAGCGGCTATAATTCCAGCCACGAGTCCCATTGAAAAAGCACCTAAAAAACCCCTTCCACCTATTTTGGATACCTTTGTCTGAAGTGAAGCGGGTACATTAAAATTAAAAACCCCTGCAAGAAAAAGTCCAAAAATAAAAAATATAACTCCTATTATTCCAATTACATATGGATTACTCATATACTGCCCAAAAACAGATCCCGTTAGGACAGATATAATCCCTAAAACTGAATAGGTTAACGCTATTCCCAGAACATAAGTAACAGATAGTAAAAATGCCTTAAATTTATTCCGCTCACCCTTTGCACCAAATACACTTATGGTTATAGGAATAATAGGTAAAACACATGGTGTAAAACTTGTAAGTACCCCAAGGAAAAATATGATAATAAAACCAATTACATACCCTCTATTTTTAAATAAATTTGAGATCTTGTTATTTTCTTCGCTTCCTGCCTCATTTTTCTCATTTTTTTTTGCGTTTTCTACGTTTCCACTAACAACAATATTAAACTTGAGTTCCCTCTCCTCAGGCAAAAAGCACATTACTCCAGCACAGCCTTGAAAACCTATTTTCAAAGTTTCAGGATATTCTCCCTTTTTCAGATTAGTTTTTAATTTTATTGGAAGTTTAAAAATTGTACCATTTCCATAAAAATCCATTTCCTTCTGGCTTATGGGATCAAACGTTTTCTCTGAAGGGGGTAATTTAATATTTCCAAAAGTCAGGTCATTTCCCTTTAAATTGAAAGAAAGCATAGATTTGTCAATATCATAGCCCTTTGGCATATTGACAACAACTGTTAAAACACCCTCTCCTTTCTCATTTAAACTTATCCTCTGACTTTTTAAAGAAAATTTTATATCACTGCTTGAGCTTCCCTGTCCAAAAATTGAACAGGATATAAGAAATATTAAAAAAAGCAACAGTAAAATATGCTTTTTCATTGACACCCTCACCTAAAAAAATGTTAAAAAGTATTATATACATAAAACAATGAGGGTCAAATCTAAAAAATTTTTACTTGCAATACCACAATTTTCTACTTAGAGGCAATTCTTTCCCGGCCTTCCCCTTTTTGATAAGTAATGTCTGGTAAACTCCTATCTCTCCTTTTTCAAACTGGTAGACACTTCCAGCCATATACAATCTCCAGATTCTATATTTCACATCCCCTGCAAATTCTTTTGCTTTATCTTCATTTTTTTCAATCCTTTTTACCCAATTCCTTAAAGTAAGTGCATAGTGATCCCTTAAACACTCAATATCCCTTACCTCAAAACCTGTTTCCTCAGCAATCTGGGTTGTAAAATAAATTGGAAGTAATTCTCCATCTGGAAAGACATAATTTTCAGAGAAGGTTGACCTTGAAACTCCATATAAATCTGCCCTTACAGATATTCCATGATTTAAAAAAAGCCCCCCATCCTTTAAAATATCATAGGCAATACCCATATATTTTTTATAATTTTTTGCACCTACATGTTCAAACATCCCGACACTCACTATTTTGTCAAACTTTTCTTCTCTTTTAACATCCCTATAATCCATAAAATATATTTCACATTTATCACCAAGCCCCTCATCTTCTATCCATTTCTTACCAAACTCATATTGATTTTTACTCAAAGTAATCCCTCTGGCATAAACTCCATAGTTCTTAGCGGCATAAATTATTAAGCCACCCCATCCAGTTCCTATATCTAAAAGTCTATCACCGGGTTTAAGATTTAATTTTTTACAAATGTAATCCATCTTTCTCTTTTGCGCAACATCTATGTGTTCCTCAGGGGATTCAAAATAGGCACATGAGTACTGCATATTCCTGTCTAAAAATAATTTATAAAAATCATTGGAAACATCATAATGATATGAAATTGCCTCTGCATCCCTTTCTTTACTATGTTTTTCTCCCTTTAACTTGGCGTGACATTTCTCATATGAGGTGTCTCTTTTTGGAAGTTTTCTAAGTAAATTGAAAAATTTTGCTTTTTCGGACAATTTAAAGTTTTTTTCAGTTAAGTGATCAGCAAGTGGAAAAATTCCATATATCTCACCTATAATGTCCATATCTCCATATAAATAAGCTTCAGCCATCGAAAGTTCAGAAGGATTTAAAAACATTTCTCTCAGTGTCCAGGGATATTTTATAACCACCTTTGTTGTTTTTATATCACCATCAATTATTGTTCCATCCCATAATTCAAAGAGTGGCTTTCCTGAAACATCTCCCAGCAATTCTTTCAAAAACGTTTTTGATATTTCAATATATTTTTCCTGGGTCATCTTTATCCCTCCTATAAAGGTTTTATGAATATTGTATCACTTTATGCAAGACTAACCAAATAACT
>JALULU010000104.1 GCA_027040585.1 Acidobacteriota bacterium
CGATTCAAAAATCATGGGTTTCATCGTGGCGTTCTCAGGCTTTAATATAACTTTTCCATTTTTTTTATAAAATTTTTTTAAAGTAGTCTCCCTATTGTCTATAAGCGCAACAACCGTTTGCCCATTTTCAGCCACTTCCTGCTTTCTAACAATTACAAAATCCCCATCAAGTATACAGGCATCAACCATCGAATTACCCTTTACCTTCAAAATAAAATACTCTCCATTTGAAATAAACTCAGGTGGAACTTGCATATACTCTTTTACTTCAAACTCTTCAAGGGGTTCTCCGGCTGTAATATAACCCATTATTGGAAGTTCTGGAAAATAAGATTCTTCTTTTATAATCTCTATGGATCTGGCCCTTTTCAAATCTTTTGTTATAAATCCTTTCTCCTCAAGTTTCCTCAAGTATTTGTGAATACCACTTACAGCATTTAATCCCATATAATCTGCTATCTCTTGCAACGTAGGGCTATACCCCTTTTTCCTTATAAAATCATCAATGAAGTCTAAAATTTCTTTTTGTTTTTTTGTAAGTTTGCCTTTTGTCATAGAGAATATTATATCATATAGGTGAAAAAAAAGTGAACAAATAAATCCATCTCTATTAAATTTTTTGTATTATAATTATAGAGATATTTTTGAAAGGGAGTTTTTTGTGACACAGGCAAAAAGTAAAATTAGGGTTACAGGTTTTGAGGCAAAATATTACGATTTATTAATGAATATAATGACATTTTTCACGTATCCCTCCTTTATAAAAAATGCAATAAAGAGCATGGGGATTATGGAAGGGGAAAAAATTGTTGATTTTGGTGCAGGGACAGGAAGAAACGCCATTTTAATGCGGAAATATATAGGAGAAAAGGGACTTATAGTTGGTACAGAAATAGGAAAAGAGATGAAAGAACAGTTTATAAAGAAATCTTCAAAATATGATAACTTATTCTTATTTGAACATTCAATAGATGAATCTATGGAAACAAATCATCTTTTAATGGGGCAGCCACTTCCAGAAAGGTTTAAACACTTAAGGGATAGCATATCCTTTGATAGAGTTTTTATATCATTTGTATTACACGGATTTGAACATCACCAAAGAATATTAATAATACAAAACGCATACCATATTTTAAAGGAAGGTGGAGAATTTGATATTCTTGACTGGAATGAAAAAGATGTGGATAACTCTTCATGGTTTGTCAAATTTATCTTCAATAAAATGGAATGTGCCCTTGCAAAAGATTTTGTCCAGAGAAACTGGACCGAAATTTTAGATTCCTACGGTTTTAAGGTAATAGGTGAAAATACTTTTTACAGAGGAATGATTAGATTACTGAGGGCCAGGAAAATAACACATATGGATGATTAATTCACACACCAGCAATTTTCAAATTATTTAATAAAAGATTTTTTGCATCCTCTATTTTCATATTGAGTTTACACCCCGCAGCCCTTGGATGACCACCGCCAGTTGATACTAAGTTCTTACAAAATTCTCCGACATTTATTCTTCCCTTTGACCTTAAAGACACCCTTGTGCCACCATCTTCTTCAACAAGCAGCATGGATATTTCTACATTTTTTATAAAGCAAAGTTCATCCATTATGTCCCCTATATCAGATTCATTTGCACCAGTTTCACTTATCATATCTTTAGTTATATATGACCAGACAACATTTCCATCGACATCCATTTTCATATTACACAATACCAGACCTAAAAGTTTTTTCATCTCATATGTTCTCACTAAATTTATCAATTCAGCAGTTTTAGTAAAATCAAAGCCTGTTTCTATTAATTCGGCACAAATCCTAAGAGATGAAGATTTAGTAAGATCATATTGGAAAGAACCTGTATCTGCTATAAGTCCACCATAAATTAACTCAGCCAACCTTTTATCAAGTGAAACGTTCCAATACTCGCTTTTAACTATATGGTAAATTATTTCAGTTGTTGAGCCTACCTTTGTAAAAACTAATTCAAGGTCATATTTTCCTTCATTTCCAAAGGAATGATGGTCTACTTTTATCTTATATTTACATTTCTTAAACAATTCTTTTACTTTTCCAGATCTTTCAGCACCACAATCAACAACTATTCCAAGTTCATATTTTTCAGATTTTTTTTCTTCAAATGTAAAAATATTAACATTGTGAAGCAAAAATTTAAATTTTCCCGGAATCTCATTCTCATTAACTATATCAACTTTTTTATTACTAAACTCTCTTTTAAATATCTCACTTAAAGCTATTTCAGAAGAAATTGAATCTGCATCTTCTTTTTTTGTTCCAGTTATCAACACAGAACTGGCATTTTCAACTAAATCATGTAAAATTTTTAACTTTTCTTTAAACATTTTTTCTTTCAGAAATAATTTAATTTGAAATATTACACTAAAAAAAAGTGTTGTCAAGGACTTCAAACATACACTATAAAACAATCTAATTATTAAAAAGATTTGATTGCATTTATTTTTTATGTTAAAAAAAAAGTTTATAAAATTTAAAAAAGAGAGAATGAACAAAGATAGCAATTGTAGAATAAAGGACCTTGAAAAAATAATGGATAAACTCAGATCTCCTGAAGGTTGTCCCTGGGATAGAGAGCAGACTCTGGAAAGCCTGAAACCTATGGTTGTAGAAGAAACATTCGAGGTACTTGAAGCAGTGGATAACAAAAGTATTGAAAATCTGAAAGAGGAGTTGGGAGATTTACTGCTTCAAATAGTTTTTTACTCAAGAATTGCCAAAGAGAACAACTGGTTTACTTTAGACGATGTAATTGAAAATATTTCAAAAAAGCTTATAAGAAGACATCCACATGTCTTTGGGAACGAAAGAATATTATCCTCCCAAAAAGTTTTAGAACAATGGGAAGAAATAAAATCAAAAGAAAAAAAAGATGAAGGAAGAAACTCAATTTTGGATGGACTACCAAACACACTTCCTTCAGTCTATGAGGCATTTCAAATTAGTGAAAGGGTTAAAAGGGTTGGTTTTGATTGGAAAAATATTGAAGAGGTTGTAAAAAAACTTGAGGAAGAAATAATGGAGTTAAAATCCTCAATAAAAGAAGGAAAAGATGAAAAAATAGAAGAAGAAATAGGGGATGTCTTTTTCTCACTGGTAAATGTCTGTCGTTTCCTTAATAGAGATCCTGAAGCAATTTTTAAGAAAGGAAATAAAAAATTTAAAAATAGATTTAAAAAACTTGAAACAGAAGTAAAAAAAAGAAATCTTAATTTTGGAGAAATGAAAATTGAAGAACTTGAAGATATTTGGCAGGAAGTAAAAAATGAGCGATAAATTAAATGTAATGCAACACCCTATTTACACAGCTGTCCATGTTTGTAAGATATGTAATAGAATTAAATTACTAACCAAATGGGTTCCTTTTGATAAATCTTATATATCTCAAAACGCTTATATTATTAGAACCTATTGCCCGGAATGTTTTAAAAAAGTTGGAGAAGCTCTGGACGAAGAAAGAAAAAAAAGTAAAGAAGCAAAATTCAGAAAAAAAGTGCTGAAGAAAATGAAAAAGAAAAAATAATTACCTTTTCTTCTCTTTTTTAAACCTACTAACGGCCCTAAGATGATTTCTTAAATCTTTAGAAAAAAAATGTCCACCATTTCCATTTGCAACAAAGTAGAGATACTTTGTCTCTGCGGGATTACATGCTGCCTCAATAGATTTCAATCCTGGATTACAAATTGGGCCAGGGGGAAGTCCTTTTATATAATAGGTGTTGTAAGGAGATTTTCTCTTTAAATCACTTTTGTATATTTTCCCATCAAATTTAAGCCCTTTTAAAATCCTGGCATAAATTACTGTGGGATCACACTGAAGTCTCATATTTTTTTTAAGTCTATTATAAAACACTGAACTTATTATTTTTCTCTCTCTATCTATAGATGTCTCTTTTTCAATTAGTGAGGCAATGGTCAAAATCTTATGAATATCTTTCCCCTTTTTACATTTCTTCAACAAAGGCAGCACTTTCCTTTTAAAATTTAAAATCATATCTTTTATTATTTTTAAAGAAGTATAACCCGGAGGGAAAAAATAAGTATCTGGAAACAAGTAGCCTTCTAAATTTTTAGCGCTATTTGTAATTCCATCTAATAAATCAACCCTTGTATAAAATTTAGAAAAATCATTGGCTTTCAAATATTTACAATTTTTAATTTTTTTCTCAATATCAAAAAAATTTTCCCCTTCTATAACAGTTATTTTTACAAAGAAATTTGGACCCCTTTCGAGCAATTTTTTAACTTCCAACATTGAAAGGGGTTTTTTAAATTCATAATATCCACTCTTTAATTTCCTCTCACCTCCTAAAATTTTTACCAAAAAATAAAATAATTTTTGATTTAAGATTATGCCTTTCTCATATAATTCTTCTGAAATCCTTTTTCCACTTTCCCCCTTCTTGATACAGAGAATAGCACGTTCTGAAAAATTTTTATATGGAGTATTGAGCACACTTAAAATATAGCCAGAGACAAAAGATAGCACAATTAAAATGGTACATATAAATATTTTCTTCATTTTTCATTCCAAATTTTCACAACATATTCATTGCCATACTTTAAAAACCTTTTGATTATAATAACAGCGGCGATAGAATTATCATCATATTTTTTACTCATTTTTGGGTTTTCCCTTAAAAATTCTTCTGCTTCAATTGAAGAATATCTTTCATCTATCCCATAAATCGGCTTTGAGTATTTCAACAATTCTTCTTTTACAAATTTTTCCACATGGTTTGAAATTTCACTTTGAGTTCCATCTGCATTTAAAGGATATCCCACTATAAACAATTTTATTTTCCAGCCTTCTCGTTCTATTTCATCAATTTTACCACCTAAGTTTAATATGTCGGTGGAAAACAATGGCCTTGGAGTTATTCCATTTAAATCAGACCTTGCAACCCCTATCCTTTTTAAACCAAAATCTATTCCAAGAATTATTTCCATATATTTAGTCCTGTTTAACTAAAGAAAATTATAATATAATTTCTCTTACAAATAAAACTGGAAGGTTAGAATTGAAAATACTTTTCATGGGAAGCCCCGAATTTGCAATAAAACCTCTAAAATATCTATTAAAAGCTGGGTATAAAATTATCGGAGTTGTTACTCAACCTGACAAACCGGCAAAAAGAGGGAAAAAAATAACTTCCCCACCTGTAAAGGAATTCGCACTAAAACACAATCTAAAAATCTATCAGCCTGACACACTTAAAAAAAGTGATGTTGAAAACATTTTTTATTCACTTAAATTTGATTATATTGTAACTGCTGCTTATGGAAAAATTTTACCAGGTTGGTTTTTAAAAACGCCCTCTAAAATGGCAGTAAATATTCACCCATCCCTCCTGCCAAAATACAGGGGTGCAGCACCAATAAATTGGGCAATCATCAATGGTGAAAAAATTACCGGTGTTACAATTATGGAAATGGTTAGAAAATTAGATGCAGGAAATATTCTTTTGCAAGAAAAAGTAGAAATTGATAAAAATGAAACGGCGGGAGAACTAACTGAAAAATTATCTGAAGTTAGTGGAAAACTTATAGTTAAATTTTTTGATAAAATAAAAAATGGAGAAAAAATAGAAAAAATTCCACAAGATGAAGATACAGTTTCATATGCTCCCCCTCTTACCAAAGAAATAGCAAAAATTGACTGGAGAAAAGAAGACATACAAATTCACAATCTTACAAGGGGATTAAATCCGTGGCCTGTGGCATACACAATTTTCAGGCAAAAAGTATGTAAAATTTATAAAACTTCATTAACTTTTTTGAAGTGTCCTGAGCCAGAAATTGGGAAAATTTTTAAAAAAGAAAAGAAAATGTTTGTTTGCTGTGGGAATGGCAAATCAATTGAAGTTTTAAAAATTCAAATGCCAGGTAAAAAAATAATTAGTGGAATTGACTTTTTAAATGGAAACAGAATTGTAGATGGAGAACAATTTTATTGATAACACAAATCCGAGATACCTTGCAACATTAATTTTAAAAGGTATAACCTTTGAAGAGAAGATTTTAGACGATTTTTTCTTTGGTAAAAATTTCCCTATACTAAATCAAAAAGACAAGGATCTATGCTATTTCATAGTAGTTGGAACCCTCAAAAAGTTTTTATTAATTGACTTCATACTCAAAAAATTCTCCAAAATAGAACTCAATAAAGTTGACCCTTTTATATTGAGCCTTTTAAGAATTTCTACTTTTCAGCTTTTTTTTAGCAATAAACTACCTTCATATGCCATTTTAAATGAAGCTGTAAAAATTGCAAAATTTAAGTTTCCAAGAAAGAAATATATATCAGGATATGTAAATGGATTATTAAGAACTATCTCAAAAATAGGAGACCATCTTAAATTTATAGAAAATGAGAATTTAAATGAGATGACAAAAAATTCCTTGATGTTAAATATTCCACCATTTCTTTTAAAAAAACTACTTTCGTCATATGAATTAAAAAAAATTAAAAACTATTTTCACCACGCACAAAATCCATCCAAATATTACGCAGTGCTTAATGAAAAAAAAATCTCATTGAACAAATTTTTAAAACTTCTAAAGGATAAAGGTTTAGAATTTGAAATTACGCCTGAAGAAATATTAATATTTAATAAAATCGGGGAACTTGAAAATTTCGTGGAAAAAGGTTTCATATTCTTACAAGATATTTCCATATCAAAATTTTTTTTCAAACTAAAAGAACAAATAAAAAATATTGATGAAATACTTGATTTATGCGGAGCACCTGGGGGCAAAAGTTTCAGCTTAAAACTACATTTAAATCCCAAAAAAATACTTTCTTTAGATAAAAGTTTTAAAAGATTACTTAATATGAAAAAAAGAATAAAAAATCTTTCTTTTAACAATATCTGTTTAATATGTGGTGATTGTACAAACCTGAGTATGTTCAAAAAAAATTTCGATCTTGTCTATGTCGATGCTCCCTGTTCTTCAACTGGAACATATGTAAAAAATCCAGAGGTCTTTTTGAGAATAAACGAAAGAAAAATTAAATCAATGACAACAATACAGAAAAATATCCTGGATAAAGCCTTTAAAAAAGTGAAAAAAGGTGGATATTTAGTTTATTCTACCTGTTCTATTTTAAAAGATGAAAACGAAATGGTTGTGGAAAACTTTTTAGAAAGACATTCAAATTTTGAATCAATAAATTTTAGTTTAGAAAACAAATATTATAAAACATTTCCCCATTTTCTCGATGGAATTGGATTTTTTTCGGCCATTTTTATAAGGAAAGAATAGATTTCTTTCAAATAACAATTTCTATCTTATCCAAAAATATGTTATTATAGATTTTTCTATAAACTACTCTTTTTCTAAGGTAATATTGTTATGAAAAACAAAGATTTACTTGTGATTTTCCTTTTTTTATGTTTAGGAGCTTTACTTGGAGGAACCATAGCGGGGGTTGTCCAGAAGGGACAATTAAGTGAAAATAGCGAAAATGATAATTTTAGAAAATATAGCGATACTCTTAGTATAGTTGAAGAAAATTGTGGTCCTGATATCAAGGGCAACAATTTAATTTACAGATCTATTGAAAGAATGTTACAGGTCCTTGATCCCCATTGCAATTTTTTTGATCCTAAAGAATATAAACAGATGGAAGAAGAAAATGAAGGCAGATATTATGGACTTGGAATAAGGATAAGACAGGTCTCACGCGATTCAGGTAGAATAGTTATAGTCGAGCCTCCATTTCCAAATACTCCAGCATATAGAGCAGGATTACAAGCAGGGGATGTAATTTTTAAAGTAAATGGAAAAAGTATTGATGATTGGACAATGGACGAGGTCATTTCTAAATTAAAGGGACCTCCTGGGACAAAGGTTCATATTACTGTAAAAAGACCAGGTGTACCTAAACCACTTGAGATTGATGTTGAAAGGGCTGAAATAAAAACATATACAATAAACTATAGCTTTAAAGTAAATAAAAATATAGGTTATATAAAAATAGATCGATTTGCTTCAACTACATATAATGATCTTATAAACGCTTTCAAAAAACTTAATCTGAGTAGCCTAAAGGGATTGATAATCGATTTGAGAGGAAATCCAGGCGGATACTTAAGTATGGCAATAAAAGTTTCAGAATCCTTTTTACCAAAAGGAGCTGAAATAGTTTCAGTTAGAGGAAGAGGTGGTGTTGTCACAGATACTTATTATGCAGAAAAAAACGGAAATATATCAATTCCTCTTATAATCCTGATAAATGATAACAGTGCAAGTGCTTCAGAAATAGTATCAGGAGCACTTCAGGATAATGATAGGGCTTTAATTGTTGGAACAAGAAGTTTTGGCAAGGGACTTGTTCAATCTGTCTACACACTGGAAGATGGTTCAGCACTTGCAATAACAACCGGAAGGTATTACTTACCAAGCGGTAGACTCATTCAAAGACCTTACAATGGCTCAATTTATGATTATTACAATAAGAGACTGAGAAGACTCCAAAAGCCGGAAAAGTCAAAAGTTTTTCACACTTTAAGTGGACGAGTAGTATATGGAGGAGGTGGTATAACCCCAGATGTAATAGTTAAATCTGAAAAAATGAATTCCTTTCAGGTTGAATTATATTCAAGCGATGCTTACTTCAAATTTATAAGGGCTGCCCAAAGTGGAAAATTCCCTTCTCTAAAATATATTTTCAATAAAAAAAATAGACATCAATCAATTAAAATTGACAACCAAAAATTACTACTTGCTTTTAAAAAATTCATAAAAAAATTGGGTATACCTTTTACTGAAAAGGAATTTTCCAAAAATAAAGAGTTTTTAACAATACAATTAAAGGGAGAAATTCTAACTTTCTTATTTGGTATTGAGGCAGGATACAGGGAAAAAATCAAGTCCGACAATGTTTTTAAAAAAGCACTTCAACTTTTTCCAGAAGCAGAAAAACTTTTACTAAATAGTAAAAAAGAATATGCAAAATTGAATATAGAAAAAAAGGAGGCAACCAATTAGGATGGATGAACGAATTTGGTATATTGCCATAGGAGGGAAATCAGAGGGTCCATTTTCTAAAGATGAAATTTTAGGGAAATTAAAAGCAGGTGTAATTAACGAAAATATTTATTTATTCAAACATGGAATGGATAATTGGAAGCCACTCAAAGACATATCTGATTTTAAAGACAATAATTTACCAAATCATCCACAAGCACCTCCTATTCCTCAATCTAATGGGAAGATATGTCATGAAATTGAATACAAGATTCATGGACATGACATGCAATTTGTTGAAATAATACTTGATCCCGGTGAAAAAGTTGTTGCAGAGGCTGGATCCATGATGTATATGCCTTCTTCTATACAAATGGAAACAATATTTGGTGATGGCTCTCAGAAAAACCAGGGTAAAGGATTCATGGGAAAGCTTCTTGATGCAGGAAAAAGGGTGATCACTGGCGAAAGTTTATTTATGACCGTTTTTACGAATGTCGGTACAAAAAAAGAATCTGTTTCCTTTGGTGCTCCTTACCCCGGAAAAATTATTCCAGTAGACCTTTCAAAAATAGGTGGAACAATAATATGTCAAAAAGACGCTTTCCTATGTGCTGCTTATGGAACATCAATTGGAATTGCATTTAATAAAAGAATAGGTACTGGTTTTTTTGGCGGTGAAGGTTTTATAATGGAAAAGTTAGAAGGAGATGGACTGGTCTTTATACATGCTTGTGGTACTATAATAGAACTGGATCTTGCTCCAGGTGAAATTTTAAAAATTGATACTGGATGCATTGTGGCTTTCGATCCAAATATAACCTATGACATACAGTTTGTCGGTGGAGTTAAAACCGCTATTTTTGGAGGTGAAGGTTTATTTTTTGCCACAGTTACTGGTCCTGGAAAAGTATATCTTCAATCTTTACCTTTTAGCAGGCTTGCTGATAGAATTTATACACATGCCCCATCAGCAGGTGGCAGTAGAAAAGGTGAAGGGTCAGTGCTTGGTTCATTAGGGGATTTACTTGACGGTGACTAAAAATTTTTTTCTGGTGAGGTACAATGAAAAAAGTATTGATTACTGGTGTTAGTGGCTTCGTTGGATATAAATTACACCAACTACTTTCAGAAAATGACTTTGAAACATCAGGCTTTTATAACAGAACAAAAGTAAATTTAAAAAATACTTTTTCTGTTGACATAAAGAAACGTTCAGATGTTATGAAACTGCTAAATAATATATCGCCAGATATAATTATCCACGCAGCTGCCATAACATCCACAACCTATTGTGAAAAGAGCCCTGAAGAAGCCTGGTTAACGAATACCCTTGCTACAAAATATTTCACAGAATACGCTAAAGAAAAAAATTTGTATTTAATATTTATCTCAACTGATCTTGTTTTTGATGGACTAAAAGGTAAGTACGACGAGGAAGATAAAACAAATCCAGTAAATGTCTATGGTCAAACTAAAAAAGAGGCAGAGGACTTAATTTTTCAAATTTCCCCCAGGTTTGCAATTTTAAGGTCTTCTCTAATATATGGAAAAAGCTGGTGTAAAACAAAAGGTGCGGATGAAAAAATAATCAATTATCTTTCAGAAGGAAAAAAAATAAAACTTTTTGTGGATGAATACAGAAATTTTCTCTATATAGAGGATATGGTCAGAACTATAAGGTATTTTTGTGAAAATGAGATTGAAGGTCTTTTCCATATAGGTGGTCCTGACAAAATGTCAAGATATGAATTTGGTAAAAAGATTGCTGAACATTTTAAACTCGATTTATCTCTAATAGAACCAGCTTCAATAAAAGGATATAGCTCTAAGCCTAAAAGAGCCCCAGATGGTTCCTTAAATTCAAAAAAATTAAGGAAAATTGTTCCTTTCGAATTCACAAAATTTGATGATGCCTTAAAAGCTTATGAAAGAATATGATTGGTCTGCCATTCTTACCAGAGAAAGAATAGAAAAATTCAAAGCAATTGCTCAAAAAAGGATTGATGAGATTACCGTTGTACTTGAAAATATTTATGATTCTCACAATATAAATGCAGTGTTAAGGAGTTGTGAAGGATTTGGTATACAAACTGTCCACATTATTATGCCACCTGGATATTCATTTAAATACAACCCATCCATAACAAAAAAATCACATAAATGGATTGATGTTTTCTTCTACAATAAAGTAAGCAAATGTGTTGAGAAGCTAAGAGAACAAAGCTTTTCCATATTTTCATCTTTTAAAAGTAAAAGAAGTATCCCACATTATGAAATCGATATTACAAAAGGAAAGGTTGCAATTGTCTTTGGTAATGAAAAAGAGGGTATTTCGAAAGAAATGATAAAATACTCAGATCGTCTTTTCTGGATTCCCATGTATGGATTTTCCAATAGCTTGAATGTATCTGTGGCTGCAGCAATCACAATTAGTAGATTGAGAGAAAAAAATATGAATAACCTTTTAGCTGAAGAGCGCACAAGAGAATTGGTTGAAAAATGGACTTTAAAGGATACTGAAAAATTCAGGGAAAAAGGAGGTATAAAATGAAGTTTAATAAAAGAGGTGAAGGCAACATAGGGTGTATATTATTTTTAATTGTATTTGTTTTTATACTCTATGTAGGATATAAGGCTATTCCTCCCTATTTTCACGCAATGCAATTCTGTAAAGATGTTGAACAGACAACTTATAAGGCAGGTGCGTTTTTCTGGAGTAAAAAAAGGATTGAAGAAAAAGTTATGGAACTTGCTAAAGAATACAAACAACCATTCACAAGAAGAAATTTAAAAATATATATTTATAGAGACACTATGAGTGTTGTAATAAATTACTATGTTCCACTTGATCTTGGCGTGTACAAATATAACTACCATATAAATAAAAAATATTCTTCACTTAGAGGAGGATTCTAATAGACTTCGAAAATGGAAAAATTGGAAAATATGAAATTTTAGAAACCATTGGTGGTGGGGCAATGGGTAAGGTATACCTTGCCTTCGATCCACTTATAAAAAGAAAAGTAGCCATTAAAGTTCTATCGGGAGATTTCAAAACTAATTCCACCCTTTTAAAAAGATTTTATATTGAGGCTCAAGCAGCTGGAAACTTACGCCATCCAAATATAGTTACTATTTTTGATATGGGTGAAGAAAATGATTTACCTTATATAGTCATGGAATATTTAGAGGGAGAATCTCTTTTTAATCTAATAAAAAACAAAAAAATTGAATCACTAAATTTTACCCTCTCTGTGATATATCAATGTGCAAAGGCTCTTGATTATGCTCATTCACGTGGAATTGTACACAGAGATATAAAACCAGGAAATATCGTAATATTAAAAGACAAAACAGTTAAAATAGTGGATTTTGGAATAGCGAGGATGGAAAATTTCTCCCTTACTAAGGATGGAGTAGCCCTTGGTACTCCATATTACATGTCCCCTGAACAGATTAATGGTGAAAAGGTTGACGGAAGATCAGACATTTTTTCTTTAGGAGTAGTTTTTTATGAAATGTTGACCTATAAAAGGCCATTTTATGGAGACAACCTAATCACTATATTTAAAAAAAATCTCTCTGGAGAAATTCCTCCAATTGAAAACTTTTATCCTAAATGTCCAGAAAAAGTTAAAGAAATCATTTTTAAAGCAATGAATGTTGACAAGAAGAAAAGGTACCAAAAGGCTGAGGAATTGGCAAAGGACATTGAAGAGTTGTTATTAAACAACAGTACCTCTTTTGAAAAAACAAAACTAATAGAAAATAGGCCAGATGAACACAATGAATTTTTTGAAAAAAATAAAGAATTATTTTATCTATATCTTGAAAGAAACGATTTTGAGAGGGCACAAAATATAATAAATACTATTT
>JALULU010000105.1 GCA_027040585.1 Acidobacteriota bacterium
AAATGGTAGGGAAGAAAAATTTGATTTTTTAATTTTTGCAACCGGTATTGTGCCTGGCACCAATTTTATAGAATTTGAACCAGAATTAAATGTATCTTCAAATGGTGCAATTTTGGTTGATGAGTTTTTGCAGAGTTCTTATGGAAATATTTATGGTGCAGGTGATTGTATTTTGATCAAAAATATTGATGGGAAAAGTATTTATAACCCCTCTGGACAGCTTGCAAATATTACCGGCAGAATTGCTGGAAGAAATATTGTTGGAATTTATTCACCATTTTTTGGGAGTTTAAATGTCACTAAAATAAAGGTATTTGATTTAGAGATGGGATGGTGTGGCATGTGTGAGGAAAGTTCATCTGTTAAAAAAATCTCCACAACCTGTTTTTCCCACCCTAAATATGTAAATATGGGGAAGAATAAGCAATTTTTAGATATTTATTTTAATTTCATAGATAAAAAAATCGTTGGAGCATCAATTTCAGGATATTTCAATGTGTTTTCTTCAATTGATTTAATCTCAATGGTAATTTTTAATGGTGGAAAGGTGGAAAAATATTTTTCATTTGAAACAGGTTATACCCCAAAGGGGGATAATTCTTTAAATGTATTGCAGCAAATCTTATTAAATATTGAAGAATTTTTTTAATTTAATGGGAGGTAAATATGAGTAGAAAAGTTATAAAAAGTGAGAATGCACCTGAAGCCATTGGGCCCTATAGTCAGGCAATACAGGTTGGAAATTTTTTATTTACATCAGGTCAGATAGGAATTAATCCAGAAACTGGGAATGTTGTTGAGGGTGGGATTGAACAAGAGACCCATCAGGTTTTTAAAAATTTAAAAGCGGTGTTAAATGAAGCGGGATATACTTTTAAGGATGTGGTTAAGGTAACGGCCTTTTTAGGTGATTTGAAAAATTTTGGAATTTTTAATAAAATATATGAAGAATATCTTGGGGATGTAAAACCTGCCCGTTCAACATTTCAGGTAGCAGCACTTCCACTTGGCTGTAGTGTTGAAATTGAGATGATAGCAATAAAAAGTGAATAGGCTTTCATAATAATGTAACGAAAAGTTACAAAAATTGGGTATTCATTTTACTTTACTTTTAAAAATTCCTTTATTATAAGCACTTTTTTATGGCATTATTTTTGCTTATAAATAAACTTGAATGATAAAAAGGAGGTTTTGTATGAAAAAAAAGAAGAAGTTAGCTCTTAATAATAAGGGTGATACATTAATAACTGCGCTTATTTCATCCCTTGTACTTGGAATTGTGGCAATTGGCTTAATTTATGGTTTTTTTGTGTCCGCAAGAACAAACGCTTTGGGTGATTATATTGAACGCTCAACTTTGATAGCCCAATATGTTATGGAAAGGGTTAGCTCACTTCCTCCAAACAGTATTAAAGTTAAAAGTACGGGATCCTATGGGGATTATAATAATCCAGGTAGTAATGGTGCCATTAACAATTTAATTACTGGTTTAACCACTGATGTTGCAAATAAATTTCCTTTTTACAAAACAGGTGGCAACATAAACTATGGAATACGGATAGATATTTCTAATCCTGCCACTAATCTGGATTCCAATGTAGTTCCAAACTTAAGAGTTATCACTGTGACAGTTGAACCAAGTTTGATATTGAGAAAGTACCTCTATGGTAAGAAAAAAAATGTTCCAAATATTGGCGCTATAGCAAGAACCTTAAAGTATGTGGATTGAGGAGGTGTCTATAATGTTAAATAAAAGAGGTTTTTCACTAATTGAGGCAATTATTTCGTTGGTAATTGTTGGTATGATTCTTGCAGCAGGTGCCTGGCTATTTTTTGCAAATCAAAGGACTACAACCCTTGAACTTACAATGTCCTTTGTAAGAGCAAATTTAAGACAGGCTTTAAATGTTGTGGGAAAGGACATTGTTCAGGTTGGAATGCTTAGTAAGGCTTCAAAATTTGATGTCAATGGGCACTTGATAAGACCCATTGAAGGTGGAAATAGTTCATATAAAAAGTATAATAATACTTTAAATCTTGGTAAATATAGGGTATATAAGCCAGAGTCGCCTGATAGAATCCAGATAATTTCTCCAGACCCTGTAAATTGTGCTTTTGCAACGCAGGATATCTCTGCAGGTAGTTCAACAATTCACGGTATAAAAATAGATGCAAACAATACACCCGTCAATGTAAATTATATACCAAGAGCTGGAGATTTTTATATTATAACAAATGCAAACTATGTAAGAAACCCCTTCGATCCTTCTGGTGGTGCTATTTCAAATATTTTTAAAATAAGAAGTTCAAGTTTTGTAAGTGGCCATAAAGACCATGGTATTTATGATTTTAATATAACACCTTCTTTGAGAGATAATTTTAGCTCCGGTGCTGGACTTACAAAGGTCAATATACATCTTTACTATATCAAATTTTATAGTAATATAACCCCACCTAAACTTCCAGAATTGAGATGTAATATCAGAAATATTCATAGATCATATGTTGTAGCCGAGGGAATTGAAGATATGCAGTTTTCATATGGAGTGGACTTAAATAATAATGGTGTTATTGATACAAATGAGTGGATACAGGATCCAACAACCATAAGTGATAATGATTATTATAAATTGAGGGCGATAAAGGTCACAATGTCAGCCATTTCAAAGCCTTTACCTCTATCTTATGTTGGAAAAAAAGTGGCAGATAGTAGTATATTTTTTACAAAACCACCAATTGGAGATGAGAAAGGTACGAGTGATAATCCTTTCCCGGATAAATTTAAGAATTTACCTGTTTATAGGGTTAGAGCTTCAGAGACATACTATTTGAGAAATTTTATGCCAGATAGCTTTTATGGAAATCAATAGAGGGAGGTTATAATGAATCAAAAGGGTATATCATTAATATTTGTATTAGTAATTGTTGCCATTCTTTCTGTTCTTGCTTCAGCCCTTTTTGTGGTAAGTACCACTGATACTTTTATTGCGAGAAATTCCAAATATTCAAAGGAAGCATTTTATGCAGCAGAAGCAGGGCTGAGATATGGAGAGAGGGAATTGAGGCAGTTAAAAAGTAAGGCATTAATAAATGGAATTTATAGAAATGGTGAAGCAGGTCCCAATTATGGGGGACATTCACTTGGATATTATTTTGTTGAGCCCTCAACTGTTACAGATCCATCAAATCCCGGAAGTGGAACAGCAATTAAAGATATGACTTTTTGTGTAGATGGCTCTGGCAGCTCAAAAACCACTGATAACACCAGAAAGTTTTCAGTCTTAATTGCAAATAATGATCCAAATGAAGTGGATGCCACGGGAAAAAAAGCTGAAGTAGACAACAAATTATTTTTAAGGTCAATTGGATATGGTCCAGGAAACAGCAGGGTGATACTTGAAGAACTGGTAGACATTAATGAGGTTGTAGTTGATGTTTCAAAGGATCAGGCTCTTTCAAGCCCAACGGGACAGGATAAATTTAATAAGTAAGGAGGTATTTATGAGGAATAAGTTTTTTATATTAATTCTATTTTTTATTGGAGCAATGAGTTTATTTCTCCTTGCCCAACAGGGGCAGGGCCAGCCAATATATGACCCAAACGATCCCATAGGAAGGGTTTTACCACCTGATTTATTTGTTACACTTGATACTTCTGGGTCAATGAATGAGACTCCTGGTGGAGATTATGTTGACCATTGGATTGGCGACGATTCTTCATCAAAAATTAGCATAGCAAAACAGGCTCTTACAACGCTCTGGTCCGTAAACTCCCTTTCAGTGAGGTGGTCCTTCTGGGTGTATGACAATTATGAACTTAAATATAAATTTTATACTGGTGATCATTATTCTTATGCCTTCAATTTTTATCATAAACGTTACAACCACTATAAACCTTTTGAGCTTTTTAGGCGTAATGGAAAAATAACTGTGCATGGATACACTTATCCTAAATATGATAATCCCTGGATTTTTCACTATTCAGGTTGTGAAAGTAATTATAGGATTAAACCATATGAGAGAAATCAAGACTCACCATATCATGTGCTTGTTGATCTTCCAATGGATTATGACAATCCAAATAGTACAGATCCAGATGACGAGCAGTGGTTTGCAGCAAGTACAACCCCGGGATATGATAACAGAGGTGAGATGAAGTTGTGGGTGGATAAGGATATGAATGTTTATGGATATAGAGATAATCATGGACATTATCACCAGGCAGATCCAGATTCAGCCGTTGCAATAAAGGGTACCCATCCTTTCCCATTTGAAAGTCAAATTAAATACAATTGGTACGTGCATAGATATTGTTATTACGATACCCATCTTTTCTTTAAAGAGATTGGCGCTGCAGGAAATACTCCAATAGCGAGTTCACTTTATGCAATATATTACTTGAATACATATAGTGGTTCATCTCCAATGTATATATGTGATTTTAGAGCTGATCCGAACTCAGCGACCGATGAATATGGTCACCATCAGATGTATGGTATAAAAGAGAGAAAGCCAGAAGATAAGAGGGATCCTTTTTTTGACTGCAGATATAAAGCAGCATTGCTCATTACAGATGGTATGGAAACCTGTCGTGGGTATGAGTATAATTGGAGAGACAGATATAGTTCAGAATATTACGATGAGCAGGCTGCTTCATATTTGCACAGTCATAATATAGATACATATATTGTCGGTTTTGGTATGCAAAGCCAGGGCCAAAAAAATGTTCTTAACAATATTGCAGCGGCCGGTGGAACTAAACATGCCTATTTTGCAGATAAGATTTCATCACTTATTGATGCTCTTAGACAGGTTCTTACCAAACTCGGAGGGGAGATAAGTGGTGACACTGAGCCAGTTCTTGGCTTTATAAAGCCAGATGCAAGGTCGTGGAACGAACCTATGCCAGATGACGTATCTGTTCAAAATGTTGTTTTTAAATCCTCAATGACATTTTCACCAGTTTTTTCGGGACACTTAAGAGCTTATCAGGCAATAACCACATATCCAAGTGATTCGTCTAAAATAAAGTTTTTACATGATTTTTCAAAAAATAGTAAAAAAAATCCTCCGTTATGGGATGCCTATGATAAAATAAAAGAAATGAGAGAAATGAGTAATGATGAGTATAACTCCCTTAGAAAAGTTTATGCATCAAATTTTTCCGGGTCTTTATTTTCTTTTGATCTAAATAATTTAAGTCAGATAAAGCAGCTCACTGGAATTTCAGATAACAATGACGCTAAAAAATTTATAAAATTTATAAGAAAGCAAGATCTTGGTGATATAACCTATTCCACACCTGCGTTTTTAGGACCGCCTAATCCAAACGCATATAGGACATATGACTATATTCAGTGGGCAGATCAGCTTAAAGATAGAACTCCTGTGATTTTTGTGGGCGCAAATGATGGGATGCTTCACTGTTTTAATGCCATTAATGGTAAAGAACTCTGGGCATACATACCCTATGATTTTTTACATGGCTATTCCTCTGTTATTCCTGGAGGACAGAGCCATATGTGTAAGTTATATGAGGAACTTTATGGTAATGGTGATGTAAATAATCAAGGGCAGCCAAATATTTATGGGAAAAGAGTGTATGGTAGAAGGCCACACTATTTTTATGTGGATTCTCCAATAAGGCTTGATGATATAAAAGATCAAAATGGAAATTGGCATACAATATGCGTTTTTGGGCTCGGTGCAGGTGGTGACGCATATTACGCCCTTGATGTTACCGATGTTGAGCATCCACAGTTTTTATGGAGATTTGTAGGAGATTCAGATTATCCCCTTGGAGAAACGTGGTCAATTCCTTCAATAAGTAGAATACCAGATACCACAGGAAATTATCCCCTTGGTAGATTTGTGGTTGCATTTGGATCTGGGTTTAATCTAAATCCAAATTGGTCACATCCACAGACAAGAGGTAAGAGCTTTTATGTTGTAGATGCTTATACAGGAGATAAAATTTACAGGTATACATTGAGAGATGCAACTCAGACAAGATTTAGTGGTACAAATATAAGCAGTGTAGGAAATTGCATATTTAGTCCAATTGTTGCCTATGACGATCCTGATGATTCAGATGACTATACAAATGCCTTCTATTTTGGTACATATAGAGGAAATGTGTACAGGGTTTCTTTGAAAGGAACAGAACCTTCATCCTGGGTTGTGGATAAAATATTTGAATCTACCCAGCATACACCAATTTATTCACCCATATTTGTTAACAAGTATGAAATTCAAAATGCAGGTAAAAAGACATTGTTGGCCTTTTCAGAGTATGGCTCACCAATAGATACTGATATGTTTGGTGGAAGCAGGAAACCTGGTATCATTTATTGTCTTGTCGAAGATAATCTGGGAAGTGGTACAGTAAGTGCTGGTGAACTTGTGAGTGTCCCTGGTAGTACTTTTAATCCTGCAAGTGACAAAGGGTTTAAATATGTATTACCAAGTCCTCAAGAGGGGGAAACATGCCCTTTTGGTCCCAGGATATTCCTTGACAAAGATACTGGTGATATATTTATGGCTGCCACAAGTTATTTATTTTTTCCGAATGCTCAGATGGGTGGAAACTGTGATCCTACAACACATACTGTTAATGCAGGGCGTTCTAAAGCCTATGTGTTTGATATAGAAAATGGTGGATTTTTAAACAATGGTGCCATTGACTTAGGTTCTGGTACAACCTATTTTGGAAGAGCATCTGCTTTTCACAAAGGTGCGAGAGGTGAGGCCTGGACAGATATTGGAACTGGAGAAGTCTGGGGTTGGGGGTATAAAAAGAAATCAAATGGTGAAAAGACCTTTAGAAAGTTTGGAGAAGTTGCTGGTAATGACATAGGAGAGAAAAATCCAACAGGTTCTATAACGACTAAGAGCAGCTATTGGAGGATTTTTCAATAGACTGTAATATGACAAAAGGGGTAATTGTAAAATTACCTCTTTTTTTTATCACTATTTTTTAATATAATCTTTAAAGAGGTATAGAAATGGATAGAAAAGTAGTAAAAGTATTTATAATGTTTTTAGTTTTCTTTTCTTTTTCATATTCTCAAAAGGTTATAACAAATAGAACTTTGATGAAGTATCATCATAACAAGAAAAAAAAGACAACTTCTCAGGAAAAAGTCCAAAAGAATAAAAACACACCTAAAGAGGGAAGGAGTACCCTTTATGATAAGTCAAGTATTTTCAAAGATACTAAAGATCCCAAAGGCTCAGCACTTGCAAAAAAAATTATAGATGAAATGAATAGATTGGAATATTTAAAAAGAAAATTTTTAGACCAATATAATATTTGGTGGAAAACTGATAGAAAAATAGAAAAAATGAAAATGAATGGTGAAAACGTTCCATCATGGTTGTTGGATAAAAGAAAAAAGGAAAAAGAAAGTCTTGACAGGATAAGGAATGAAGAAAATGATCTTGAGGCTCAAATTGCTAAAGATTTAAAAAAAGCAGCCGAAATGGGGATTTTAAAAAATAAGGATTTATTAGAAAATAATTCATCCAGAAAGGAAGATAAAAATATTAGAGGATAAAAAAGATTATTTATAGAGGGTCAATGATGAGAAAAAAAATTTTTCTTTTAATTTTTATTGTTTTATTTTCAGGTGTTATTTTTGCAACACCTCCAATTTTGATTTTAAATTTATTCTGGAACCCCGCTACGAGCCCACCGGGACCTGATCCTAAATCCAGTGTAGATGATTTTGAAAATGCCTTAAATGCCCTTGGTTATTCATATGACAGAGTAGATATGGATTTAAATTCAAGTATTACCACAGTTAATTTTAACCCATATCAGCTTGTTATAATAATAGATGGGGTAACCTGTTTTACAGTAGAAAATCACTATATGACAGATCCTGAAGGTCAACACATTAAAGATTATTTGGATAATGGTGGGAAAGTTTATATGGAAGGTAATAATGTGTGGCTTTTTGATGTTGTAAATAACAACACTTACGATTTTAGTAATGACTTTGGGTTTACAGCCACAGATTTATCGGATAATTGGTTCGATAGTTATGAATTAAAGGGGATAAGTAATACTTTTATGGATGGGGTTGATATGTTTTTTGACGATCCAGATAATCACAATTCCTGTTTTTGGGAATATCAATTGGATGCTTCAAAAGAGGGGGCTTCTAATATTTTTACAATGTATCCACAGGATTTAAATACCTATTATCCATTTCCCTGCTGTGTGGCATATGATTCCGGGACGTATAAAACAATTGCAGCAGCCTTTGAACTTGGAGCATTAAAATCAAGTAATAGTGGTGATACAAAAACCACAGTTGTTCAGAAGATAATCGATTGGTTTGGAATAACTGCTTCTGTTAATTACGGGGATTTAAACGGTGATGGCAATGTGGATACTACAGATATGCAGATTTTAGAAAACTATCTTGCTGGAAATCAGGCACATGGAACAGACCCCTTTTCATCACCACTTTCCTGGGCAGATTTAGATAATTCAGGAAATGTCGATTGTGCAGATTTAACAATTTTGGCAAATTATTTAAGTGGAAATATAACTTCTTTGCCATTTCAATAAATTTGTATTTAGAGGTGAATGATGAATAAAAGAGTTTGGTTATTGTCTTTAATTTTAAGTTTTTTAATGGTTTTTTCTTTGTCCCAGAGCCTTGTTGAACTTGCAAAGAAAAACAGAGAAGCTGAAAAGAACTCAAAACCTACAAGGGTTATAACAAATGCTGACCTAAGAAGACTTAAAGGTGGAAGTTTGGCTATAGAGAAGGGTGTATCCACAGAAACATCTCCTGTTAAAGAAGGTGAAGAGTTATCACCTGAAGAAAAGGCAGCATTCAATAGAATTTATCAGCTTGCTGGTACACTATATGCTCATCAGGCAGAGATAAAGATAAAAAGGTTGCAGCTAAATAAGTTGAGAAATGATTATTTTGCATCAGACAATGGCGTTTATAGAGATAATGTTATAAAGCCAAAAATGCAGAAGGTTTATCAAGATATAAAGATGCTTGGTTTAAAGATAAATGAAGATAAGGATGCCCTTGATGCGGCAAGGCAAGATGAGATAAGAAAAGGAATTGATCCATATGTTTTAAATATGGCTGAAAGAAAGGCTAAAGAAGAAGTTGAGAAAAAGTATAAGAAAGAAAGAGAGAAATATGTGCCAACTGAGAAAAAGAGTAAATTTAGCACTGGAAACATAGGAAGTTCAGACTTAAATGTTGATAAGCGGCTTAAAAGTAGATTTTCTGTTTTTGATAGGTTAAATAAAACTAATAATAACAGTAAGAGATTGACTCCTGCAGAAAGATTGAAATTAAGAGAGGGTAATAAAAAGCAACATTAAAAATTATTTACACATATGAAAAAATAAATGTTAAAAACTTAAAGCCCACCTGGTGGGCTTTTTTTTTGAGCTTTAAAAAAGGTGCCAGGCACATATAATTATAATTTCAATTTCAAAAAAAGTGCCAGGCATAAAAGTAACTGCAAGAAAAAAAGGTGCCAGGCAAAAGAAATTATGAAAAGAGTTATTTTAATTATTGAAGATAGAACGTCTTTAAGAGAGATGTTGCGAGACTTTTTTGCTTCAGAGGGATATGAAGTTGTAACCGCATCTAACGGTGAATCTGGAATTCAAAATGTTCAAAGGAATGCAGTGGATTGTGTGTTACTTGACTTAAAACTTCCCGATATGTCAGGCATTGATGTTTTGAAAAAAATAAAAATAATAAACCCGATGTTGCCAGTAGTAATGATGACAGCATATGGGACTATTCCCGATACAGTAAAGGCGATAAAGAATGGAGCAGATGATTTTGTTCAGAAACCACTTAATTTAGAATTACTTAAACATCAAATTGAAAAAGCTTCACAATTTTATAATTTAAAGACGAAAGTTTTGTTATATGAAAAAGAGTTTATAAGAGAAAAAAGTCTTCCTTTAATTGTTGCAGAAAGCGAATTAATGAAAGAGATTGCATCTAAAATTCAAAAAATAGCCTTGAGTGATATTACTGTACTACTTACTGGAGAAAGTGGAACTGGTAAGGAACTTTTTGCTAAAGCTATTCACCTGCTTTCAAACAGGGAAAAAAAGAAATTTGTTGAGGTTAATTGTGCAGCAATACCTAATTCTCTTGTTGAAAATGAACTATTTGGACATGAAAGAGGTGCATATACAGGTGCTTATACAAAAGAAATAGGTAAAATTGAACTTGCAAATGGGGGAACGATTTTTTTGGACGAGATAGCTGAAATTCCTATTTCTATACAATCAAAGTTATTAAAAGTTATTGAAGAAAAAAAGATAATGAGAATTGGTGGTAATAGAGAAATATCAGTTGATATAAGAATAATTGCTGCCACAAATAGAGATTTAAAAAATGAAGTTGAAAAAGGTAGATTCAGGGAGGATTTATATTACAGAATTTCTGGATATACAGTAAGAATTCCACCTTTAAAGGAAAGGCGTGAGGATATAATTCCTATAGCTAAATATTATATGGATTACTTTTCAAAAATTGAGGGAAAATCCGTAAATAAAATAGAAAAAAACTTAGAAAAAAAATTATATGAATATGATTGGCCAGGTAATGTTAGAGAATTGAAAAATGCAATTTATTCAGGAGTTATTTTTGATACAGATGGCATTTTAGATGAGAATGATGTTAAGTCTTTTAATTTAAACAAGAAAGAATTTATAACCTTTTCTGAAGATGAAATTGAAAGGATAGGTTTAAAAACATATATAAATATGCTTAAAGATAAGAATGAGAAAGAAATTATAAAATATTTCATAAAAAAATATGGGGATAAAAAAAGAGTGGCAGACCTACTTAAAATAAGCTATCGTTCATTACTTGACAAATTGAAGGATAAAAAGGAGGATGGAAGTTGAAGTTTTTAGAGAAAGTTAATCAGTATTTAAAAAGTGGATTTACGCCAATTATTCCTGAATTTAAATTGGATATTTTGGCATCTAAAAAAGATATAGAAAGTTTTGGATTTTCACTTGTTGATTTTTTTTCCAAGAGTAATAATAAAGATAAAAATCTAATAATTTCCCTTGATAAAAATATAAAAAGAGCAGAAATGTGGGATGTTTTTCAATTTTTTTATTTTTTGTCTCACAATTTTGAAGCGACTTTTATGTTAAGAGCGGATTTAGAAACAATTTTTAATTTTGGCGTAATGCCTTTTGGTTGGGAAGCACATAGAGTTGGTATAGAAAATGTATTGGTAGATGATAAAGAAATAGAAATAAAAAATTTAGAATTAGTGTTCAATGAATTTGGCTTGAGTGGAATTAATTTATCCTTGAGGAGAGGATATGAAAATTTTGTTACTGGCTTTTTGTTTGGAAGTAAAGACATAGAGAAGAAAAAAGAACTTTTATATTTTAAAGAAGTTGATTTTAAAGATTTTAATGGTGAGAAAGGAGTTATTTTAAAAACTGGATTTGTAAATCCATCTAAGGAAAAGCTTTTGATTTTAAAAAAAGTGCCAGGCACGTTTTAATTTTTTAAAAAAGGTGCCAGGCATTGATTTTAATTGTAAAAAAATCATAGCCTAATTTAAAAAGTTTAAAAATTAGGAAATAGAAATCACCTATGGAAGTATTTTGGTGAATCAATATTTTTTATTATTTTATGATATTCTTTTGGTTTAATAGAGTTTTGCCAGTGACCTGTAACCTTTCCTCCTAAAAGAAATCCTAAAAAAATAGAGAAAATAAGGATAATATATAAAAGTGGGCTAATTTTCTTTTTGCCCAATTTCATGGTCAATGTATCATTAATGGGACAGGTATCTATACATCTAAAACAGGCATTACATTCGTCTGACCTGACTGTTTTTAAATTATGTACCTCAATGTTTGCAGGACATTCATAGGTACAAAGTTTGCAATTTGTACATTTGTGAGTATTTCTTTTAACTTTCATTGGGCTAAAAATACTTATAAAACCCAACAATGCGCCATAAGGACATAGATAACGACACCAGAAGTTTTTTATGGGAATTGAAAGAAGAACAAAAGAAAGGATTGTGAAAAAAGAAAAAGTTGAAATTCTTTCAAAAAAAAGTAACATCCTTATATCAACTGCCTTGTTATAAGGGCTGTAAATAAAATATGTTAAATCTGAATATCCCATATTAACCAAAATCGCCCATAGGAAAAATAGAAGAACAAAGTACTTGATTCCTCTTAAAGGAATGTCTAAAAATTTAGGAATAGTAATATTTTTACCAAAGATTTTTTTGCCTAATTTCCACAGATATTCAGAAAGAAAACCAAATGGACACACCCAGGAGCAAAATCCTTTTTTTAGTAATAATGCCATTAATAAGAAAGCTAATAAGTAAAGGGTCGCAGCTGGATGAATTGAATTTAGATGACCTGATAAAATCCAATGTTTTAAACCTATTAAACCGCTAAGAGGTAAAAAAGCTTCGACACCAGCAGGGCGTTGAAAATAGTTGCCATTTTTCATTGAATTTACAAAAGTTATAAATAACCAGCCAGTATATAGAGATATGACAGTAAAAAAAATTTGTGAAATTAATCTAAATTTCTGTGCTTGTCCTGATTTATTGTTCATAATATATTTTAAACTACCTAAAAAATCGAATTATACTTTTTGGCATATGTCTTTTGCAAGTGATAAGTATTTTAATTTAGATGCAATTCATTCATTTTGTATTTTTTTATATGTATAAGTATAAAGTTCTTCATTATTTTGAGTATTTTTTTTTATTATCAATATCAATATGAGAGTAATTAAAAGAGCTTTTAAGGGAGAAGGTATTTTTAAATTTTTTATGGATGGAGGA
>JALULU010000106.1 GCA_027040585.1 Acidobacteriota bacterium
TACAACAGCATAACCATTGCTTGCCGCAAGATAACCAAAGGAAGATTCATTGTTCTTACCATAAGGTGTCCTCATCAAAATTACAGGGTAACTTCCCCATGTATTTGGAAGATATACGTCAGTAGAAAGCTCTATACCGTCATACATCGGGACCATATAGGTTTCCACGGTAGGCACTGAAAAAAGAAAAATAGAAAAAAATATAAAGAAAAAAAATAGAAAAAAATATTTAATCTTTGACATTTACACTTTTTTCTACCACAATCTCATGTGTTAAATTTGCTACAGCCCTCAACATCGCAGATACACCACAATACCTCTCCTGAGAGAGATTTACCGCTTTCTCTAATTTATCCATTGGGAGATTTTCCCCAACAAACTTATAAATTATATGTATATCAGTAAAAATTTTTGGATGCTCATCCCTTAATTTTCCCTTTGCAGAAACTGAAAAACTTTCAACCTTAACCCTCATCTTGTTTAAAATGGCTATCACATCCATACCAGTACAACCAACCAGAGAAGACAACATTAAATCTTTAGGTCTTGGCCCCCTGTCCTTTCCCCCAAATTTCTCCTCAGCATCTATTGTAAAATGGTGTCCATCCACCTCAATATCAAAAGCCATTTCTTCAAGCCATTTTGCAGTGGATTCCTTCATATTTTCACCTCTCTAATTTGAATTTAATACCCTTAAAGAAACGTTTTCCCAGAGTAACTTTAAAAATGAAACCTCAACATATGATCTAATGGAAACGTAGCACTTGCCACACTTATTTTTTTTGGTAAACCCTTTTATCATATCCTTTTGATTTGAAAAATTTATCCTGTGAAGTGAGCAGGGATTTAGTTCACCCTCCGGTCTTACAACAAAAAATCTTCTACCAGACTGGCAATATGGTATTTCACCATCTCTAATAAATTTAAACAATCCATCTAAATTCTGGGGAGAATTTACAACAGATTTATAAATCCCTTCTCTTTTTTTGCACTTTTCAAAAATATCTTTTAAAAAAGATATATCTTCTTCCTTTGTTACCCTTAAACTCTCATCATTTGTTCTTAGTGGAGTGTAAACACTAAAGGAAATACATACACCCCATCTATTTGCGGTTTCCACTATTTTAGGAACTTCCCTTACATTTAATGAAGTAATGGCAGTATTTAAAACAATACTTCCATCAGCACCTTTTGCAAGTTGTGGTATTACAGTGTTAAGTTTTTTAAAAAGCCCCTTTATCGCCCTAAAATCGTCATGCCTTTCATCGGGAAAATCGAGTGAAACAGAAAATTGATTGACACCTGCTTCCTTTAATTTTAAAAATCTTTCCCTATTTAAAAGCCAACCATTTGTAACCAAAATGGCATATGGGAAAAATTTATTGTGTTTAATCTTTTCAACAACCTCTACAATATCTCTTCTCAAAAGAGGTTCACCACCTGAAATCTGAATAACGGGGGATTTAAACTTATTGTATATTTTAGCCAATTCGTCAGGGGACATCCTCTTTTCATCTTTTACCCCACCACCAAGATCACAGTGAACGCAATTGGCATTGCAGGAAAGTGTGACCTCAAAGGAAATAACAAGGGGTCTTGATGTAAAATAGTTCCTCGACCCGTAGAAAATTAACTTTGGAGCATACTTTAAAGGTATATGGGGCATATCACATTCCTTTCATAAACTTAGAAACCTTGAAATATATACCAATATTTTCTATTTTTCAACTTTTTTAATATCTTTTAACTTTTTTTCATCCCAATATGGTGATATGGATCTCAGTCTCTCAACAATTTCAGGCAATACCTTAATACAATAGTCAACTTCTTCCTCTGTATTATACCTACTAAAACTAAAACGTATGGAACTGTGAGAAAGTGTGAAAGGAATCCCCATTGCTCTTAAAACATGTGAAGGTTCAAGGGAACCAGAAGTACAGGCAGACCCAGATGAGGCGCAAATTCCATGTTTATCAAGCATTAAAAGTATTGCCTCCCCTTCAATAAACTCAAAACTCACATTTGATGTATTTGGAAGCCTATTCTCCCTATCACCATTTACATGTGTATATGGAATGTTCCCCAAAATAAAATTTTCAAGTTTATCTCTTAATGCCTTTACCTTTGTATTTTCTTCTTCAAAATCTCCTTTAGCGAGTTCGCAAGCCTTTCCGAGACCAACAATGGAAGCTACATTTTCCGTTCCCGCCCTTCTTCCTCTTTCCTGATGTCCGCCAATCATAAAGGGTTTAATTTTAGTCCCCCTTCTAATATATAAAAAACCAACACCCTTTGGAGCGTGTAGTTTGTGTCCAGAACAACTTAGTAGATCAATTGGGAGTTTTGAAAGGTCAATTGGAATTTTTCCAACCGCCTGAACTGCGTCCACATGTAAAATAACACCCTTTTCTTTAACTATTTCAGCAATTTTTTCCATTGGAAAAATTACACCTGTCTCATTGTTGGCATACATTATTGAAACTATAGCGGTGTCATCCCTCAGTGAATCTCTAAGTTCATCTAAATCTATCTGACCTTTATTGTCAACCTTTAAAAATGTAACGTCATACCCATTTTTAGAAAGGTATTTACACACGTTTAAAACAGCTGGATGTTCAACCCTTGTGGTTATTACGTGCTTTTTATCAGGATTTGCCTCTAAGACACCTCTGATTGCAAAATTATCACTTTCGCTTCCGCAACTGGTAAATACAATCTCCATTGGAGATGCATTTAAGAGGTCAGCAACTTTTTCCCTTGCAAGTTCAACGCTTTTACGGATTCCACCACCAAAGGAATGCATACTTGAAGGATTTCCATACTGCTCCTTTAAAAATGGCAACATCTCTTCCAAAACCTCAGGGGCAACATTTGTGGTTGCATTGTTGTCAAAATATATTACTTTAGCCATTTTTAAGCCTCCAATACTTCAATTTCAGGAGAAACTTCTTCCTTTAATCTTCCTTCAA
Source organism: Acidobacteriota bacterium (assembly GCA_027040585.1). Taxonomy (GTDB): domain Bacteria; phylum Acidobacteriota; class JAAYUB01; order JAAYUB01; family JAMOQF01; genus JAMOQF01. The sequence goes on from JALULU010000106.1 coordinate 2,970, forward strand.
CAAATGCTTTAAGCGTATATATGGCACTGGGGCAATGTGCACACATCCCCTTAAGCCTTACATAAACCTTTGGCCATTCAATTTTAATGAGATCAACATCTCCCCCATCATATTGCAACATGGGTTTAATTTCCTTTTCAAGAATACTTTTTACTTTACCATCCATATTTTCCATTTTATCCCTCCAAAACTTCTATATTTTCAGAAACACTTTCCTTTAATTTTGCCTCCACAAAAGCCTTTAATGTATAGGAAGAACTGGGACAATGTGAACACATACCCTTTAATTTTAGAGTTACTTTTTCATTTTTAATTTCTACAATTTCTACATCTCCTCCATCCCTTTTTAACATAGGTCTTATCTCTTCTTCTATACATTTTCTAATCTTGCCCTCAATCTCCATCTCTTTTCTTGTCTCCTTTAAAATTTCCTCAAGTTCCATTAAACAACTTCCACACCCACCACCTGCCTTTGTGTAATTTGTTATCTCCTCAACCGTTTTTAAATCATTTTCAATTATTG
>JALULU010000107.1 GCA_027040585.1 Acidobacteriota bacterium
CCAAAATAGGGAGCGTCCCTTGATATGTCCCAGTCGTTAAGTCCTTCATCTATCCAGTTTAAAATGTAATTTTTAATTTCATCCTGTAGATTCTTATTTGAAATAAGCCAGTTTTTGAGTTTTTCTGAATAGTTTGAGAGTTTAAAAAAGTAGTGAATGGATTTTTTTCTAATTGGGGACGTACCACAAATTACACAGTGGGGATCTATTAAATCGGTTGGTTTGTATGTTGAGTTACACACTTCACAGTTATCTCCATATTGCTCTTCAGCACCGCAGGATGGACACTTTCCCTTAACATATCTATCAGGTAAAAATCTTTTACACTCGGGGCAATAAGTTAATTCTATTTCCTTTGTATAAATGTCTCCATTTTCCTTTAATTTTAAAAATATATAATCGCTAAATTCTTTGTTTTCAGGGCTATTTGTTGTGTAAAAATTGTCAAAGTGGATATGAAAATCTTCAAAATCCTGCCTATGTTCAATGAAATATCTGTGAATCAGTTTTTCAGGTGGAATCCCCTCCTTCTGGGCGTTTACCTCAATTGGAGTTCCGTGGGTGTCATTTGCACAGCAGTAAATTACATCCTCACCATTTAATTTCATTGCCCTTACAAAAATATCTGTCTGGATGTATTCAACAAGGTGACCAAGATGGATGGGACCATTTGCATATGGTAATGCACTTGTTATTACTGTTTTTCTTTTTTCCATAAATATTCCTGCCAATTAAAATTTTAACAAACATTTTAGTTTAGATTATTTTTGTAGTCAATTAAAAAGAATTAGTCGAAGTTTTTGTAGAGGCCTGACCCCAATATTTTATATGTTTTAAGTAAAATTTTTTGAAAAATTAAAATTTTTTGTTAAAAATATTATTTAAGAAATCCCATAGGAGAGAAACTATTATGAGTAATTATGAATTTAAAATGCCTTCAAATGATCCTATGATTTTCCCTGAAAAGGATTTTAATTATAAAGGTAACTTAGCTGTGAGATTAATTCCAATAATTTTAGGAATTTTAGGTGGTTTTGTTATTACCCTGGTAGTTTTTTCAATAAACTATTTTGCCCATAATGAGTTTGAAACAACTTTACTGTTTGGTTTTATTCCAACATTTTCTTTTTTATGGGGATTTGTAAATAATTGGGGATATGTTTTAGGTAAAAAGTTTTTAAAGGTAAACAGGAAAAAAATTGATTTTTTAGTTGTCTTAGTAGTTGCTCTGTTTTCCTTTTTTTCCCTCCACTATTTAACCTATAAAACCACTTATATCTCATACGATAGCTTTGATAGAAGGGTTGTGGTAGTAAGGAGTTTTGTAAAGCCATCTAATAGTGTGTCTTTAAGTGATAAAATCTCTTTTTTGGAATATCTTAAGAGAATCACATCAAGATCCACTTATGTTAATAGTAAAGACAAAAGTATAGTACATAGATATGGAAGAAAAAAGACAACAATTTTGTTTTTCCTCCAGTTACTGGGAATAATTTTTGGAGCAATTTTATCAGTTTTTATTTTTATACCAAAATTAAAATTCTGTGAAATGTGCAGAACAAAATACCAGATACAGGTACTTGCTGACGGTTTGGAAGAAACTGTTTTTAGGAGATTTAAGGAAAGGATCTTAGGAAGTTTAAATAGTTCATCTAATTTGAGGGAAATCTTCACTGAATTTAAAGGAAATGGGGTTACATCTTATCCTTGTGGTAAAGTTGAATTGAAGTTCTGCCCAAAATGTTTTGATTCATTCCTTATTTTTAAGATTTATACCCTTGATGATAAGAAAAATGAGATTGAAATGGAAAGCGAAACTGTGAAAATGGAAAATAATGTTGCTCGTGAATTTTTAAATCAGTAATAAGCAAAATAAATTTAAAAAATTTTTATAATTTGAATTTCAGAATACAGGTCTGACCCCTATTATAAATTTTCCTTTTATTTTTCTTTTTTTATGCTAAAATTACATTTGCTCCGGGTGCTCAATACGGAGACTCCGAACCCTGTCAGGTCCGGAAGGAAGCAGCAGTAAGGAGTTTCCGTATGTGGGTATTCCGGGGCTATTTCTTTAAGGGAAAAATCATGGACAGTGAAGGTAGAGTAATTGCCTTAAAATGGCGACCTCAAAGATTTGATGAAGTTGTGGGGCAGGAACACATAACAAAGGTCTTAAAAAATTCCATAAAAAGTGGAAAGATTTCCCATGCGTATCTTTTTACAGGAATAAGGGGCGTTGGTAAGACATCAACTGCAAGGATTCTGGCAAAGGCTTTAAACTGTAGAACCAATGGTCCCACTCCTGATCCATGTAATGAATGTGATGCCTGTCAGGAGATACAATATGGTAAATCTGTAGATGTTATCGAAATAGATGCTGCTTCAAATAGGGGAATAAATGAAATAAGGGAATTAAGAGAAAATGTAAAATTCAAGCCGGCAAGGGAAAGGTATAGGGTTTATATAATTGACGAAGTACATATGCTCACAACGGAGGCCTTTAATGCCCTTTTAAAAACCCTTGAAGAACCACCTGAATACGTTGTTTTTGTCCTTGCCACAACTGAAGTGCACAAATTACCAAAAACTGTAATTTCAAGGTGCCAACAGTTTGACTTTAAAAGTATTCCATACCATTTGATGTTAAAGAGATTGAGTGAAATATGTCAAAAAGAGGACTTTAAAATATCAGAAAAGTCCCTGACCTCCGTTGTTAAAAAAAGTGGTGGTAGCATGAGAGATGCTGAGAGTACTTTGCAAAAATTAATTTCCTTTGGTGAAAATTCAATTTCTGATGAAGATGTACTTGCAATTTTAGGCATGATTGATTTTAACCAGATAGTGGAATTATTCGAGAGCTTACAAAAAGAAAATTCCACGGACAAGGTGATAAAAATTTTAAGCGATATTTATAATAGCGGCCATGATATTATAAATTTCTATAGAGATTTTTCAATTTTTCTAAGAGATATACTTACTTTTAAAACCACAAAGGATAAGACCTTACTTATTACTTCTTCACCTGATGAGATTCAAAAAATAGTTGATATTTCAGAGAAAGTGGATGTTTTTACTATTTTAAGATACCTTGATATCTTATTTTCATATGAGGAAAAGCTTAAAAATACATCATTTCCACGGTTTATGGCAGAGTTAATTTTTGCTAAAATTTCCCTTTTAAATAAAATACTTCCACCAGATGAACTTTTAAAGAAATTGTTGGAAGTTAAATCTTTAACTGGAAAAATTGTTGATAATAAAGAGGAAGTAACAAATACCATAGAAAATAATAAAGAAAAACAAAATTTTCAAAAAGCTTCACACCTTGATGAATTTCTTAATTTACTTAAAGATGAAATGGCTGATCTTTATGCTTTTCTACCTGAAAAAGAAGATATCCAGTTGAAAGATAATAAACTTTTTTTAAATTATAAAAATCCTAATAGTATAAAAATGAAGATGTTAAAAATAAATATGGAT
>JALULU010000108.1 GCA_027040585.1 Acidobacteriota bacterium
CTTAAAAAAGATGAAGGTGGAAGGCATAAACCTTTCTTTAGTGGATATAGACCACAGTTTTATTTCAGGACAACTGATGTTACAGGTTCCATAACACTTCCAGAAAGTGTAGAGATGGTTATGCCTGGTGATAATGTTGAGCTTACTGTTGAATTGATTACTCCAATTGCTATGGAAAAAGGATTAAAATTTGCTATTAGAGAAGGTGGAAGAACAGTTGGTGCAGGAAGTATTACTGAGATTATAAAATAAATATTGTGATTGGCGGTGAATAATGGGCGAAAGAGATGTAGTACATTTAATGTGCAGTGAGTGTAAGAGGAAAAATTATAGTACAACAAGGAATAAGAAAAAGAGACCTGATAAATATGAACTCAAGAAGTATTGTCCCTTTTGTAAAAAACATACGCTGCACAAAGAAGTTAAATAAATTTTGTGCAGGCCAGTAGCTCAACTGGGAGAGCACCGGTCTCCAAAACCGGGGGTTGGGGGTTCGATTCCCTCCTGGCCTGCCATAAAAAAATGATGGTGGTAGGAAGTGAATAAGATAATAGAATTGTTAAAGAGATTTAAAACTTTTGTACAGGAAACAAAAACTGAATTAAAAAAAGTTTCCTGGCCAAATAAAGATGAAGTTTACAGGGTTACAATAATTGTTATTGCAACTTCCTTTTTCTTTGGTTTTTATCTTTTTGTTGTGGACCTTGCTTTGCAGTTTGGAATTAATTACATAATGAAAGTATTTAGAGGATGAAGTAGATGACTGAAGAACAGAAAATGAAGTGGTATGTTGTCCATACCTATTCGGGATATGAGAGAAAAGTAGCAGAGCACATATATGCTAAACTTGAAGTTTCAGGAGAAGAATTTCAAAATAGGGTGGGACAGATTTTGATACCGACTGAGGATATTGTTGAAATAAAGAATGGAAAAAAGTGTATAACCTCTCGGGTTTTGTATCCAGGGTATGTCTTTGTTCAAATGGATTTGAATGATGCATTATGGCATCTTATAAGAAGAGTACCAAGAGTCACGGGTTTTCTTGGGAGTGGTAAAAGACCTACTCCCCTTACTGAAGAAGAAGTGGAAGAACTTATGGAGCAACTTGCTAAAAGTGCTGAGAAGCCCAGACCAAAGGTTAGTTTTAGTAGAGGAGATGCAGTTAAAATTATTGATGGACCTTTTAAAAATTTTACAGGGATTGTTGAAGAAGTGAACGAAGAAAAGAACTCTCTAAAGGTTTCTGTTACAATTTTTGGGAGACCTACCCCTGTTGTTTTAAAATTTCTTGAGGTTGAAAAGTTATAAGGAGTAAAAATGGCTAAAAAAGTTGTAACAAAAATAAAATTGCAGATCCCTGCAGGTAGTGCCAATCCTTCTCCGCCTATAGGTCCTGCTCTTGGACAGGCTGGATTGAATATAATGGGTTTTTGTAAGGAATTTAATGCCAGAACTCAAAAGTTGGAGAAGGGTTTAATTATCCCTGTAGTTATAACAGTGTATCAAGATAAGTCTTTTTCCTTTATTTTAAAGACACCACCTGCATCTGTTTTGTTGAAAAGAGCAGCAAAAATAGCTAAAGGATCTTCTGAACCCAATAAGGATAAAGTTGCTAAATTAACTATGGAGCAGATAAAAGAGATAGCAAAGGAAAAGATGAAGGACCTTAACTGTTATGATATTGATGCTGCAGCAAAGATAATTATTGGTTCTGCAAGAAGTATGGGAATTGAAATTATAGAGTAGGGGTAAAAAATGGCAAAACGCGGTAAGAAGTATTTAATTGCACTTAAGCAAATTGAAAAGCCTGAATATGATTTAAAGGAGGCTATGGAGCTTATAAAAAATATAAGCTTTGCCAGGTTTGATGAAACGGTAGAATTGTCAGTTAAGTTGGGAGTAGATCCCAGAAAAACTGACCAACAGGTTCAGGGAACAGTTTTACTACCAAATGGGCATGGTTTAAATAAAAAAGTAGTTGTTATAGCATCGGCAGATAAAGTGTCTGAGGCAAGAGAAGCTGGAGCTGATGAAGTTGGCGGTGTTGATTTTTGTGAGAAGATCAAAAATGGATACCTTGACTTTGATGCCTTAATTGCTACACCTGATATGATGAGAGATGTTGGTAAACTTGGTAGAATTTTGGGACCACGTAAGTTGATGCCTAATGCCAAAACTGGAACTGTAACCTTTAACGTAGGTAAAATTGTGAGAGATTTGAAATATGGACTGATTTCCTACAAGACGGATAAAACAGCAAACGTTCATACAATAATTGGAAAACTTTCTCTTGGCCCTGAGAAATTGTATGAAAATGCTGTTTCTGTTCTGGAATCCATTATACGTGCTAAACCACCTGCAGCTAAAGGAAAATATATAAAATCTATACACGTGGCTTCCACAATGAGTCCAGGTATAAAAATTTCTCAAACTTCATTAGATCAAATTGCGAGGAAATAAAAGTGAGAAGAGATCAAAAAGAACAACTGAGAGATGAGTTAAATGAAATTTTTTCAAAGGTAAATAACGCTGTAATACTTTCATTCTCAAATTTTACAGTTAATGATGTTAATAACCTTAGAAGGAAGTTGAGAGAGTCAAATTGTAGTTATAAGGTTATAAAAAACAGAATTGCTAAAATAGCTGCTAAAGGGACTCCAATGGAGAAGGTTATAGATGTATTTGAAGGTGTTACAGCAATAGCTTATACCTTTGATGATGAGCCTTCAAAAGTGGCAAAACTTTTGAAGGATTTTCAAAAAGATTTAAAGGTTTTTGAGTTTAAAGGTTTCATTGTTGATGGGGAACCATACAAAGGTGACCATCTTGATATGGTAGCAAGTTTACCTTCAAGAACTGAGCTTGTAGCAAAATTTGCTACTGCTCTTGCATATCCTGTGGTTACTTTTGCAAGATTGCTCAAGTCTCCCATCAGGGATGTTGCCTTGGTATTTTCTGAAGTTGGTAAGAAAAAAAATAATTAAAAATAAAAGTATGGAGGTATTTTAGAATGGGTATAACAAGGGAAGATATCTTAAATTGGCTTGATGAAGCTCCCATGGGTGAAGTAATGCAGCTTGTAAAAGATATTGAGGATAAATATGATGTTTCTGCAACTGCTGCTGCACCAGTTATGATGGGTGCTATGCCAGGAGCTGCTGCTGGAGAGCAGGAAGAGGAAAAAACTGAATTTGAAGTAGTGTTAAAAGAATACGATGCCAAGAACAAGATAAAAGTAATTAAAGTTGTCAGGGAAGTTACAAGTCTTGGGCTTAAAGAGGCAAAGGACGTTGTTGAAGGTGTTCCAAGCACTATTAAAGAGGCAGCTTCTAAAGAAGAGGCAGAAGAGATTAAGAAAAAATTTGCAGAAGTTGGTGGAGTGATAGAAATAAAGTAATTTATGAAATCTATTAAAATTGAGTTATTTTAGAATGAGGGAGATATTTTTCTCCTTCATTCTATTTTTTTATTTACAATCATAAAAAAAAATGATAAAATTAATCCTTCTTTTTTAACTATGTGTAATAAAGGAGTGTTAAATCACCTCATCATATCCCAATAATTGGAGATTTAAATATGCCATATAAAACAAAAATCATGAGGGATAGATATGATTTTAGCAGCGTAAAAACTGCTATACCTATTCCTAATTTGATGGAACTTCCTAAGCAGTCCTATGAAAGATTTTTACAGATGGATAAACTTCCTGAGGAGAGAGAAAATATTGGACTGCAAGCAGTATTTAATTCAGTTTTTCCCATAGAGGATTTTAAGGGGAATTGTACTCTTGAATTTGTTGAGTATACTGTTGGAAACTGGGAATGTAAATGTGGAAATCTTGTAGGTATAGAAAATTTAAAATTTGAATGCAAAAAATGTGGGAAATTTCTTACAGGAAATCCTGAACATATTGGACACATTGTATGTCCATTTTGTGGTGCCAGAAATGAAAATAAATTTAAAAGATGTGAAAATTGTGGAGACCCTGTTGGCTTAAAATTGAAATATGATGTAGAAGAGTGTATTGATAGGGGTCTGACCTATGGTGTGCCTTTGAAAGTAAAAGTTAGAATGGTTCTCTGGGAATCTGGAGATGGATCCTCAAAGAGTGAGAGAACTATTACAGATATTAAGGAACAAGAGGTTTATTTTACAGATATTCCACTTATGACACCTCGCGGTACTTTTGTTGTTAATGGAACAGAAAGAGCTGTGGTAAATCAGATTCACAAATCTCCTGGAGTATTTTTTGAAGCAGATTTTAAAAAGAAATTTTTTCTTGGTAAAATAATTCCCTATAGAGGTTCGTGGGTAGAATTTGAGATTGATGGAAAAAATATTCTTTATATCAGAATTGATAGGAAAAAGAGATTTCTATCATCTATATTTTTAAGGGCTCTTGGCTATGAGAGCAATGAAGAAATTTTAAATCTTTTCTACACTCCTGTTAAAATTTTTTCCCAGAAAGAAAAATTTTTTAGAAAGACAGATGATTCTATTGTGGGATTTAAGTTACCAACAAATATTGTAGATCCAGAAGATCCTGAAGATATAATTTATAAGGCGAATAGCAAAATAACTAAAGCACACATTGAGACATTTAAAGATATTGGAATAGATAAAATTGAATTGTCATCTGAATTGCTTAAAGGTGCAATATTACTTCACGATGTTGTTGATTATGATACAGGTGAAATAATAGCAGAGGCAAATGATTTTATTACACCTACGATTTTAAGTGAATTAAAGAGATTAGGTTATAGTGAATTTGAAGTTGCCTTTCCTGAATTTGATCCTGTGGGACCAATTATTTCTAATACTTTGAGAAAAGACATAGAAATGACCCATGAGGAGGCGTTAAAAGAATTTTACAGGAAGTTAAGACCTGGAGAACCTCCAACTGTTGAGACGGCAGCAAAGATGTTTGATTCCATGTTTTTTGATCCTAAAAGGTATGATTTCTCGAGGGTTGGAAGATTAAAATATAATTTAAGATTTGGAGAAAACGTTCCTCTTGAGAAGAGTATTTTAAGTAAAGAGGATTTTTTAAGGGTTATAAATTATCTTTTGAGAATCCCACAGGGATATGGTAGTCCTGATGATATAGATCATCTTGGAAATAGAAGGGTTCGTTCGGTTGGAGAGTTGGTTGAAAATCAATTTAGAATTGGCCTTGTGAGAATGGAGAGAAGCATAAAGGAAAAGATGACCTTACATGCTGAAATCAATAAGGCAGTTCCATCGGAATTGATAAATGCTAAACCAATTACTGCTGCTCTTATGGAATTTTTTGGGAGTAGCCAATTGTCTCAGTTTATGGATCAGACTAACCCTCTTGCTGCAATTACTCATAAAAGAAGACTTTCTGCACTTGGCCCCGGTGGAATATCAAGGGATAGGGCAGGGTTTGAAGTGCGTGACGTTCATCCTTCACACTATGGAAGATTGTGTCCAATTGAAACACCTGAAGGGCCAAATATTGGATTAATTTCTTCTCTTAGTTGCTTTGCCAAGGTAAATGAATTTGGGTTTATTGTAACCCCATATAAAAAGGTCGAAAATGGAAAAATCTTAGATCATGTCAGGATAACTGATTTAGGGGATACCGATTTTAAAATAAACGAAATTGTGCTTGAGGAAGATGTTAATAAAGTAAATGAGAAACTTTTAAAAGAGGGAAAGGAACCAGCAAGTTATGAACCACATGCCTTTTATTTAACAGCATGGGAAGAAGAAGATTATGTAATAGCCCAGTCAACTGTAAAAAAGGATGAAAACAACAATATTTTAGCTGAACACGTCGATGCAAGGTATCGTGGAGATTTTATCCTGGCGAGAAGAGAGGATATTAATTTTATAGATACTTCACCACAACAACCTGTGAGTGTGGCAGCATCTCTCATTCCATTTTTAGAACATGATGATGCTAACAGGGCGTTGATGGGTTCTAACATGCAGAGGCAGGCTGTCCCACTATTGACAAGTGAAGCACCTATTGTTGGTACAGGAATGGAACAAATTGCTGCCAGAGATTCAGGTGTTGTTGTGGTTTGTAAAAGGAGCGGTGTTGTCGAAAAAGTAGATGCCCAGAGGATAATAGTCAGGGTTACAGGCGAGAATTATGAAGATGAACTTGAGGAAGCAGGTGTAGATGTTTACAAATTAAACAAGTTTAGAAGATCTAATCAGGACACATGTATAAATCAGAAGCCACTTGTTAAGGTTGGGGATTATGTTGAGAAGGGGCAGGTAATAGCTGATGGTCCCTGTACTGATAGAGGAGAACTGGCACTTGGTAAGAATGTACTTGTTGCGTTTATGCCATGGGATGGATACAATTATGAAGATGCTATACTTTTAAGTCAAAGACTTGTAAAAGATGATGTATATACAAGTATTCACATAAAGGAACTTGAAATTGAGGCAAGGGATACTAAACTTGGTCCTGAAGAAATAACCCGTGATATACCGAACATAAATAATGAAAATTTATTAAAAGATCTTGATGATAGTGGGATAGTAAGAATTGGTGCATATGTTAAGCCTGGAAGTATCCTTGTTGGGAAGGTCACCCCACAGGGTGAGACAAGACTTTCACCTGAGGAGAGACTTTTAAAAGCCATATTTGGGGATAAAGCTTCAGATGTAAAGGACAATTCTCTTAAATGCCCTCCGGGTATTGAGGGAATAGTTGTTGATGTGAAAATCTTTACAAGAAATGGCTTAAATAAGATTCAAAGAGCACTTGAAGTTGAAGAAGATATTATTAAAAAGTTAAAGGCTGAGTTAAACGATCAAATTGAGATTTTAAGAGATGAAAGGGATGGAAAGATAAGGAAACTTTTCAGGGATAAAACACTTTCTAAAGATCTATTTATTAAAAAATTGGACAAAACGCTGTCTGTTGGAACTAAATTGACAAAAGAGATTTTAGATAAATTTTCCAGCAGAGAATTGAGACAGATAAAAATTGAAGAGGACAATGAGATACTTATTCTTGAGAGAAGGAGCATTGAGGAAAAATTAAACAACAAAATAAGGGTGCTTCAAGAATTATTTAATGAAAAAGTAGAATCTATTAAGAGAGGAAATGAATTACCTGCTGGAGTAAACCAACTTGTAAAAGTTTATATTGCAATGAAAAGAAAAATTTCCATTGGAGATAAGATGTCTGGAAGGCATGGAAATAAAGGGGTTATCTCAAATATTTTGCCTGAAGAAGATATGCCCTTTATGGAAGACGGAACTCCAGTGGATATTGTTTTAAATCCTTTAGGTGTCCCATCCCGTATGAATATTGGTCAGATACTTGAAACACATCTCGGCTTTGCTGGTAAGGCTTTGGGATTGCATTTTAAAACACCTGTTTTCGACGGTGCAAAAGAATCTGAAATCAAAAGTTTGCTTAAAAAGGCGGGTTATGATACTGGAGGTAAGGTAACATTATATGATGGGAGAACTGGTAAGCAGTTTGAACAAAAGGTTACAGTTGGATATATGTATATGTTAAAACTTTCTCATCTTGCTGACGACAAATTGCATGCCCGTTCCATTGGTCCATATTCTCTAATTACTCAGCAACCTCTTGGTGGAAAGGCTCAGTTTGGAGGTCAGAGATTTGGGGAAATGGAGGTATGGGCGCTTGAGGCATATGGCGCTGCAAACGTACTTCAAGAAATTTTGACAGTTAAATCTGACGATGTACAGGGTAGAAATAAAATATATCAGGCAATTGTGAAGGGTGAACCTTCATACCTACCCGGAATTCCCGAATCTTTCAACGTTTTAATTCGGGAACTTCAGAGTCTTTGCCTTGATGTAGAATTAATTAAGTTAAGAGATTAAACTTCCTATTTAGCAGGAGGAATTATTTTGGAAGAAAAAAGAAGATTAACAACTGATTTTGATTGTGTTAAATTAAGTATAGCCTCTCCAGAAAAAATTAGGAGTTGGTCCTATGGTGAGGTTAAAAAGCCTGAAACTATAAATTATAGAACTTATAAACCTGAAAAGGATGGGCTTTTTTGTGCCAGAATTTTTGGTCCCGTTAAGGATTGGGAATGCCTTTGTGGAAAATATAAGAAAAAAAGATACAAAGGGGTTATATGTGATAAGTGTGGAGTTGAGGTAACCTACTCAAGGGTGAGAAGGGAAAGGATGGGACATATTGAGTTGGTTAGCCCATGTTCTCATATCTGGTTTTTTAAAGGGTTGCCCAGTAAAATTGGGTTGCTTCTAAATCTTACTTTAAAAAGTATGGAAAAGGTTCTCTATTTTGAGTCTTACATTGTTATAGATCCTGGAGATACACCACTTAAGAAGAAACAGATTTTATCTGAGGAAGAGTATAGAAAGTTTAAAAAAGAATATGGAAACAAGTTTAGAGCTGGAATAGGTGCTGAAGCAATTAGAGAGTTATTGGCTGAATTGGATGTGGATGTCCTTGCAACTGAATTAAGAGAGAAAATGAAAAATGAGACCTCCCAGATGCGTAAAATTAAATATTCCAGAAGATTAAAAGTTGTAGATGCCTTTAGAAAGTCTGGTAATAAGCCAGAATGGATGATACTTGAAGTAATTCCTGTTATTCCGCCAGAGCTCAGGCCACTTGTGCCTTTAGATGGTGGACGGTTTGCCACATCAGATTTAAACGACCTGTACAGGAGGGTATTAAATAGGAATAACAGGCTCAGAAAACTTCTAAGTATGAAAGCTCCTGATGTTATAGTAAGAAATGAGAAAAGAATGTTGCAGGAAGCTGTTGATGCCCTTTTTGATAATGGTAGAAGGTCAAGGGTTGTAAAAAGTTCTAACAATAGGCCTCTTAAATCGCTGAGTGATAATTTAAAGGGTAAGCAGGGTAGGTTTAGACAAAATCTACTTGGTAAAAGGGTGGATTATTCTGGTAGGTCTGTTATTGTTGTTGGACCACATTTGAAATTGCATCAGTGTGGACTTCCTAAAAAAATGGCGCTTGAACTTTTTAAGCCTTTTATTTTAAATAAACTTCAGAAAAAAGGATATGTATCAAATTTAAGAACTGGTAAAGATTTTATTGAGAAGGAAGAACCAATTGTTTGGGATATCCTTGAAGAAGTGATTAAAGAGCATCCAGTACTTTTGAATAGGGCTCCAACACTTCACAGACTCAGTATTCAGGCTTTTGAGCCAATATTGATAGAGGGTAAGGCAATCCAGATTCATCCTCTGGTATGTGCGGCCTTTAACGCTGACTTTGATGGAGATCAGATGGCTGTTCACGTTCCCCTTTCCATAGAAGCTCAAATTGAATCTGCTGTATTGATGTTAAGTAGTTATAATATCCTTTCTCCTGCCAATGGAAGGCCTATCGCTGTTCCATCTCAAGATATGATACTTGGAATTTATTATTTAACTTCAGAGAAAGCTCAAGCTAAAGGAGCTGGAAGATTTTTTGACAATCCTGAAGAAATACATTATGCCCTTGAGTTTGGACAAATTGATTTGCTTGCTCCAATTAAATATAGATATAAAGGAAAGTTGATAAATTTAATTGGTGCATACGATGATCAGGATATAACTGGAACTCCACCGATAGATTTTGATGGATATCTTGATACCACTGTTGGTAGAGTGATCTTTAATGATAGTATTCCAGATAGAATTCCTTTTATAAATGCACGATTGAAAAAGGATGGACTAAAGAAATTGGTACACTATTCTATTTTAAGAACAGATCATGAGACAACAGTGGCGTTACTTGATAGCTTGAAAGATGTTGGTTTTAAATATGCAACCTTTGCTGGTATATCTATTGGAATAGATGACCTTGTTGTTCCAAAGGAAAAGAAAAAAATTGTTGAAAAGGCTAAAAAAGAGGTTATCGATGTTGAGAAAGCGTATTTAGATGGAAAGATTTCAGATGGTGAGAGGTATAACAGGGTAGTTGACATCTGGTCGTCAGTTACTGATAAAATAGCTGAAAAAATGTTCAGGGCTATGGAAGATCAGGAAAGAGAAACTGGAATTTTCAATTCTATTTATATGATGGCAAGGTCAGGTGCAAGGGGAAGTAAACAGCAGATAAGGCAGCTTGCCGGTATGCGTGGACTTATGGCAAAGCCCTCTGGAGAAATTATTGAAACACCAATTACTTCAAACTTCCGTGAGGGGCTTAGTGTTTTACAGTATTTTATCTCAACCCACGGTGCCAGAAAGGGACTTGCTGATACGGCATTAAAGACAGCTGACTCTGGATATTTAACCAGAAGACTTGTGGATGTTTCACAGGATGTAATTGTTACCATGGAAGATTGTGGAACAATGAATGGAATAGAGATAAGGGCAATAATTGAAGGTGGAGAAACTATAGAATCCCTTAAGGATAGGATTATTGGAAGGGTTGCCCTTGATGATATACGCGATCCTATAACGAGAGAAATCATAGTTGCAAGAAATCAGGAGATAACTGAAGACTTAGCTGAAATTATTGAGGAATCAGGTATTGAAACTGTTTATATTCGTTCTGTTTTAACCTGTAAGGCAAAGAGAGGTGTATGTGCCAAGTGCTATGGTAGAAATCTTGCAACAGGTAAAATGGTTGAACTTGGAGAGGCAGTGGGAGTTATTGCTGCCCAATCAATTGGTGAACCTGGAACACAGCTTACAATGAGAACTTTCCATATTGGTGGAACAGCAAGTAAGGTTGAATCACAGTCTTCAATTGTTCCAAAATCTGAAGGTAAAGTGAAATTAAAAAGAGTTAATTCTATTAAAAATAGAGAAGGTAGTTTTACTGTAATGAATCGTAATGGTAGCCTTGTTATTGAAGATGAAAAGGGAAGGGAAAAGGAAAAATATGGCCTTGTTTATGGTGCTAAGCTCTTAGTTGAAGATGGAACCATAGTAAAACCGGGTCAGAAAATAGTTGAATGGGATCCATTTTCAACGCTTATACTAACTGATGTTGAGGGTTATGTCAGGTTTAAGGATATAATAACAGATGAGACTTTGAAGGAAGAAAAGGATGATGTTTCTTTAAGGGCTACACTTGTTATAATTCAATCCAAAAATGAGAAGCTTGAACCTTCCATAGAAATAGTTGACAAAAAGGGTAATGTATTAAAAACATATTTATTGCCAGTAAGGGCACACCTTGTTGTAAATGAGGGAGATGAAGTTTTTCCAGGTGATGTTGTTGCCAGAATTCCCAGGGGAACAGCTAAGACAAAAGATATTACAGGTGGTCTTCCAAGAGTTGTGGAACTTTTTGAGGCGAGGAAACCAAAAGAACCAGCCATTATGACTGAAGTTGATGGATATGTATCCTTTGGTGGAATTGTAAGGGGCCATAGACAGATATTTGTACAACCTCCAAAGGGTGATAAGAGGGAATATTTAGTTCCAAGGGGTGCTCATATTCTTGTGAGAGAAGGTGAGTTTATTAAATCTGGAACTCCGCTTGTGGATGGGCCATTAAATCCACACGACATTTTAAAAATTTTGGGAGAAAAGGAACTTCAAAAATATTTATTAAATGAGATTCAAGAAGTTTATAGACTTCAGGGTGTTCAGATAAATGACAAGCATATTGAGGTAATAATAAGGCAGATGATGAGATGGATTAAAGTGGAAAAAGTTGGGTCTACTGAATTTTACTATGAGCAACAGGTTGATAAATTCAAATTTGAGGAAGAAAATAGAAGGGTTGTGGAAGAGGGTGGTGAACCTGCTCAGGGTAGACCAATGTTGCTTGGTATAACCAAAGCTGCTCTTATAACTGATTCTTTCATTTCAGCTGCTTCGTTTCAGGAGACAACAAGAGTTTTAACTGAAACTGCCATTGCGGGAAAGGTTGACTATTTGAGAGGGCTAAAAGAGAATGTTATTATGGGTAAATTAATTCCTGCTGGTACTGGATTTAAAGAATATAGAAAATTTAAACTTCTTGAAGATAAAATTGCTGAAGAAGAGGAAGAAGTTATTAGTTCTTTTGCAATTGAGGAAAAGGATTTAGATGAGATTGTTAATGAAGACGTTGAAGAGCAAATCGAAGATAAAAATGATTCTGTTGAAAATTCCCCAGAAAATGAGGATATTAAAGACAGTGGAATAAAAGAAAAGGGTAATGAAGAAGAAGAGAATGATAAATAGCTCTTTTTTCTGATTTTTCTCATGTTTTTTTTATGACCTCCTTCTAAAAGGGGCAATATTTATTGCCCCTTTTTTATTTTTAAGTTAACCCATTTTTATTTATTATTTCCAATGATCTGTTGTAAAATACAACCTAATTTTTATTGGGTGTTTTGATGATGAAATTTGAGCCAAAATGGATAGCGTGGGAGAGTACAAGAAGGTGTAATTTAAACTGTATCCACTGTAGATCCTCATCAGAGAATAACTTTTATGAGGGGGAATTTAACACGGATGAAGCGAAAAAACTACTTAAAAATATTTCAGAATACGCAAAACCTGTATTTGTTCTATCTGGCGGTGAACCCCTTTTAAGGAAAGATATTTTTGAGATTGCAAGTTATGGCACGAATTTGGGACTTAAAATGTGCCTTGCCACAAATGGCACATTGATTGATGATGAGGTATGTAAGGGAATTTTAGAAAGTGGAATAAGAATTGTATCCTTAAGCCTTGATGGTCCAAATGCAAAGATACACGACGATTTTAGAAGGGAAAAGGGGGCATTTGATGGTGTCATAAGGGGAATTGAATTTTTGAAGAAGCACAATATCCCATTTATCATAAATTCCTCCTTTACAAAAAGAAATCAAAAGT
>JALULU010000109.1 GCA_027040585.1 Acidobacteriota bacterium
ATGCACCTGCACCAGCGGGAGGAGAACCAACATCATTTAAATCATAACCTGAAAAATGTTTTGCATAGTACTCAAGATACATCCCATCATCTGTCACCCTGCACTTTCCTGCATCCTCCCACCTGTGTTTCTCCTTTGAATAACTCCCAACCGGTATCTCCATCCCCGGTGGAAACCCCAAAGTGTTTTCAACAAGCACCCTAACCGGCTTATTTAACTCTATCTCCCTGTCATTGTTTAAATAAAAGGCATAGGTAAAGACACTTGGAGAAGGTAGTGGTCCAGGCAAACACCTACCATCTGGTACTTTGCTTATCCTTATATTTACATTCTCATCAACACTCCCAGGAGTAAACTCAACTATCACACTCCCATCACTGTTTTCAGCCACACCTCCTGAAGGGGTTATCTCCGTTACATTCGCATCTTCCCTTAACATGTATACATTCTCATCAATATATACAACTCCACCCTTCCTGCTATATACCTCCCTCTGACAAAAATTATATCCATCCTTAATAAAGGTAAGTAAAATATTTTTTCCACTTAAATTCTCAGGAACATCTACCGGATACATAAACTTACCACTTGAATCCGTATAAACCACCCCATCTATGCCATATCCACTTACCCTTACACCCTCTAAAGGTGCTACACTTCCCTCCTCATAAACATACCCACTTATAAAACTCTTCCCATCCCCCTGGGGTGGATTGTCCATATCCACTGTAACCTTCACCTTAGTCTCTGTTACCTTCTGATTCTCAGTATCCGGTATATTTTGATACCCCCTTACCTTTATAAGATCGTAACCATCGTAAAGTTTTACCTCCTTACTGAAACTCCCATCACCATTTAGCTTACACCAAACACCATTTACCAGTATACTCGTATAATTTACATCGTAACTCCCCTCAAGATGCCCCCTTAAGGTTAAACTGCTACTGTGTACCACACTCCCATCCTGGGGACTATCTATCACTATGCTAAAATCAGCTTCAGGCTTCTTTACCATAACTGTGGTAATGGCAACTGAATCATTTAGAGGTCCCGTTACCTTTAACCTGAACTTTAGTAAACTCCTGTCACTGCACCTCGGCGCTGTAAAGGTGGATATCTCACTATCACTGTTATTTAACTCCGCCTCTATCCCCTCTATCTGCTCCCACCTGTACGAAACTATTGGTCCACTGCTATTTGAACCGTCAAGATTTACTACCTCACCCTCAAAAACTGTTTTACTCTCCCCTGCATCTGCATGTACAAGCTTATCCGTTGGCACCTGACCTATCCCCTCATTTGACTCTCCTCCACCAGGAGATGGATTTACCACCCTCATCTTAACTGTACCATCAGGTAAAACATCTCCCCTTCCAGCCTCCACCTTCAATTTACTGTGGGAAATATATTCAGTGGTTTTATCCCCTGTCTGAAGCCTTACAACTGAATCCTCAACAAATCCACTCCCATCTATCTCAAAAATCGCTCCACTACTCCCCAAACCTAAAAAACTTACACCACTTATTGAGGGAACTGGATTTAACACCTTTAAAGTCACACCATTTGACACACATCCACCACAACTGTTCTCAACAACTATCTCATGCTCCCCTGCCTTCTCAAAATAGTTGGAACTTAATTTTGCCCTTACCTTATTAAAATCAACAAACTCACCTAAAACCTCATTCCCATCAACCTTTACCTTAAAGTCCTTTGAAAAGGATGCTCCATTTATCTCTATCCAGGTATCACCACTTCCTGCCTCAACTGTATCTGGACTTATACTCCTTATTACCGGATTCTTACCTATCACCATAAAATATAAAACATTTGACTCACCCCCACCTGGTGCTGGATTTATTACCTTGATACTTACCCTTCCGCTATGAATAAGATAATCCCCTTTTACTTTTATTTTTATCTCATTCTCACTTAATAACTCCTTCTCGCTCTCACTCCCATTTATATAAACCTTACTCTCACTTACAAATCCACTCCCCTTTAAATTAACATAAATATCCCCACTTCCTTCATATGTATAATCTGGATTTATAGAATCAAGATGGGGCACTGGATAGTTCAATATCCCACATCTACTACCCCACATTGTAAATTCCCTTCCCCTTGAAAAATACCCACAACTCTCAGCCTCCATCTTACTTATCACAAAAGCATCCTTACTAAAAAAATCATCCCTGTTTATACCAAGTACTTCATGGGGCTTTACCTTAAACTTATACTCCTTTAAAAGATTTCCCCCTTTTATTGAGTAAAAACTCACATCCTTCTCAAGATCACTTAAATTTATCAACTTCATCTCGTTAAATAAATTGCTAAAAGCCCATCTCCTTGAACTGCTACTTACCGAAATATTCCCAATATAAGGTGGTGTCCCAAAGGGCAATTCCTTCTTTAAAAATAGATACACCTCCCCCTCTGACTTAAGCTCAAGGTAATAGGCATCATCTAAAAATTCCACCTCATGCTTAATGAAACTCTCTGGATAAACTGTTAAAGTTTCACTCTTAAGCTCATTGCCGTCTTCACCAATTTCCCTTAACTTCACCTTTGAAATGTTACCACTTAAATTGTAAAGATAGAGATAATTCCCCCTATCCCCAATGTAGGGAACTGGATAAGCTTTCCCACTTACAAGCTTTTTAAAATTGAAATTCCCTGGAACCTCTACATTTCCTATCTCATAAAGCCCATAGAGAATAAAATCACTATCTGAACTAAAAATAAGATACTTGTCCTTTACATCTATTCCACTTAAAAAATCTGTAAGATCTATATCCCTTACCTCTTTACCACTTAGATGAATGGTCTCATATCTTGTTACTCCCTCACCCAAAATTTTAAGTTTTATGCTTATGTCATTATCACTTTTATTTAGAATTAGTGCGTGGGGTTTAAAGAGATTAATATCTCCTACGTAGAGTAAAAAATCCTTCTCCGGTAAAAGCCCGAATATGTCAAATTTTCTGTTGTTATTCTCATATATCACCTCAACTGGATCCCATCCAATATTCTCATCTATAACAACATATCCACCTGAATTTAAATTTAAATTGCTAAAACCAAAATCTGAAATGTCTTTCTCAAGCACACTGTACTTCCCAAGGGTAACATCCTTATACTCACATACACCATTGGAAAAGAAACCAATTTTAAAACTTATATCCTTATCCCCTGGATTTACCATGATTACTCTGTAACTCCCATTTTCACTTTTAGAGGGAATGGGATGATAATAAACTGAAGCATATAAGAGGGTTAAAGAAGTAAGTAAGTAAGTAAGTAAGTAAGTAAGTAAGTAATAAATTTATTCTTTTCATACTTAACTCCTCAAATATTTTTTTCAAATACTATCCTTGTTTACATTTTAGTTAAAAGAAAATTAATCTGTCAAGGGGGAAAAATAAATAATCTTCAAAATTAGCATAAGAACTAATA
>JALULU010000110.1 GCA_027040585.1 Acidobacteriota bacterium
ATTTTTTGAGCAAAGAGTTAAAATTTTTTCACTATTGCCTATCAAAATAGAATTGGCAATTCCCATTTCTTTAGCCTCTTTACATGCCAGGATGATTGATTCACCATCCCCACGGGGAACAACCAATCTTTTTGTAGTTACACCCTTGACAAATTTAAAAAGTTCTTCGAAGTTCTTTATCATTTTTTCTCCTTAACCAATTCTCTAACAACATCTATACATCTCTCACACACAGTCGGAAAGTCTTCAAATTTACCAACATTTGGTGAATAATTCCAGCATCTTTCACATTTATTCCAGTTTAATTTCTCCACATCCACCTGTATCTTCATTTGCTCTTCAATCTTTTCTGAATCAACACCCAAATGTTCATCTTCTCCTTTCTTTTCCTTATCAACATGATGGGTATCAATCTCAACATTTGACACTATAAAAATATACCTTAAATTATCCTTTCTCTCACTTAAAATATCAATAAGCACCTTTTCAGTATTCGGGATACTTAATTTAATTCCAGCTTCTAAGGAATTTCCTATCACCTTTTCTTTTCTCTTCTCTTCAAGAGCCTTTAAAACCAATTCCCTAACTTCAAATATCCTATTATAAATACTCAAAAGAGATTCATTCTTCCACATATTTAAATCTTTAACATCGAAATCAGATAAAAATACTGATATTTCAAGAGATGGGTCTATTTCCTTTATATATTGCCACACTTCTTCAGCTGTAAAAGAAATTATAGGTGCTAACAGTCTCACCAATAACTGTAATAAATCCCAAAGTGTACTTTGAGCAGACCTTCTTCCCTTTGAAGAAGCCTTAAATGTATAAAGTCTATCTTTTAAAATATCAAAATATGTTGCTGAAAGGTCAATAACTAAAAAATTATAGAGTTTATGATACACGTGATGGAAATTGTATTCTTCATAACTATTTATACAATTTTCGAAAACTTCATAGGCTTTTGCAAGAGCCCATTTATCTATCTCATATCTCTCCTCAATTGGGACATACCCACCACTTCCTTCTTCATTTGTGTATTCTTTTGTTGGATTAAAATCAAAAAGATTTCCAAGCATAAATCTAAATGTATTTCTAAACTTTCTGTAAGCATCCTTAACTCTTGAAAATTTATCAGCTGGAACTTTTATATCTTCCTTATATTCCACTGAAGTAAAAAATAACCTTAAAATTTCAGCTCCAGATTCTTTTATAATATCAAGTGGAGACACAACGTTTCCAAGAGATTTACTCATTGCATAACCTTTATCGTCAAGAACCCACCCATGAGTTACCACTTCCATATAAGGAGATGAGCCCTTAGTTCCAAGTGAGGCTAAAAGTGAAGAATGAAACCAGCCCCTATACTGATCTCCCCCTTCAAGATACAAATTTGCAGGCCATATGTGGTCATCCCTTTCAGAAGATATAGCATAATAACTTACACCTGAATCAAACCACACATCTAATATATCAAACTCTTTTTTAAATTTTTCACCACCACATTTTCTACATTTGACATCTTTTGGAATTAATTCGTTGGAAGGATATTTAAACCAGGCATCTGAGCCCTCTTTTTCAAAAATATCTACAACATTATCTATCACTTTTTTATCAAGCAAAACTTCACCACAATTTTCACAATAAAATACAATAATGGGAACTCCCCATGATCTTTGCCTTGATATACACCAATCAGGCCTTGTAGCTATCATATTTGATATCCTATCTTCTCCCCATGGCGGAATCCATTTAACTCTTTTTATTTCATTTAAAGCATTTTCCCTTAATTCATTCTTGTCCATTGCAATGAACCACTGAGGTGTTGACCTAAAAATAATTGGACTACTGCACCTCCAACAATGGGGATAACTATGCATAAGTTCATCAACCTTTAAAAGCATTCCCTTGTTTTTAAGAAGTTCAACTATCTCACTATTTGCATCAAAAACATGTTTCCCCTTAAACTCACCTCCACTTTCAGTAAACTTGCCATCACCATCCACAGGACAAAGTACTTCAAGTCCATACTTTTGACCTGTTACATAGTCTTCCTGTCCATGTCCCGGTGCAGTATGAACACAGCCAGTACCCTGATCAAGAGTTACATAATCCGCTAAAACAACTATAGACTCTCTATCAAGAAAAGGATGTTTACATTTTTGATATTCAAGCACTTTTCCTTTAAATCTTGCCACTATCTTATAGTTGGTAATATTACAATCAGAAACAAATTCCATTAAACGGCCTTCAGCAACTATATAAACTTCCTTTTTTTCCTTATTAAAAACTGCTACATAGTCATAGTTTGGATGAAGCGCTATGGCAAGATTAGCCGGCAAGGTCCATGGAGTTGTTGTCCATATAACAACATATGCATTTTTATAATCGTCATTTTTAAGTTCATTTAAAATTTCGAACAAACCTTCAGTTACAGGAAATTTAACGTATATTGAAGGACTTTCATGATCCTTATATTCTACCTCAGCTTCTGCAAGGGCTGTTTTGCATGAGGTACACCAATATACAGGTTTAAGCCCTTTATAAACATAACCCCTATCTACAAACTCACCAAAAGCCCTGGCGATACTTGCTTCATATCCTTTATTCATAGTCAGATATGGATGTTCCCAATCCCCCAATACGCCTAATCTTTTAAATTGCTCCTTCTGGATATTTACATACTTATTTGCATATTCACGACACTTTTTTCTAAAATCAGCCACATTCATATTTTCTCTATTTTTAATTTTCAAATCCTTTTCCATTTTCTTTTCTATTGGAAGCCCATGGCAATCCCAGCCAGGCACATAAGGTGAATAATAACCCTTCATTGTCTTATATTTAACTATAACATCTTTTAATATTTTATTAAGTGCATGCCCCAAATGTATATTGCCGTTTGCATATGGAGGACCATCATGTAAAATAAATTTCTCCCTGTCTTTATTTTTATATAAAATTTTTTCATAAATTTTTTTTTCATCCCAGAATTTAATTATCTTTGGTTCTTTTTCAGAAAGATTAGCCTTCATCTTAAACTTTGTCTTTGGTAGATTTACAGAATCCTTGACGCTAAATTCTTGTGACAAAACAACCTCCACAAATAGTAAAATAATAGAAGGTAATTTTACTATGAAAAATTATAAATTTAAAGCGAAATTAAAAGAGAAAGCCCCCACTTAAAAAGTGGGGGCTAAATGGGAAAAGTATTAAAAGCAGGTATTAATGACCATATACCTGAAATTCTTTAATGTAATAATAATTTGCATTTCTCTCAACACAGTATATTGCAATATACCTCGTCTGTATTGGTGTGGAGAAGTTTATGGTATCCCAGCCACCATCACCCGATACTTCTTTAACTGCTATCCAATTGCTACCATCATATCTCAATATCTTATAGTCTGATGCATAATTACCAGCTGAAC
>JALULU010000111.1 GCA_027040585.1 Acidobacteriota bacterium
GAAGATATTAAAAAAAGGGGACTCTGCCAATTTACTTGTATGACAAACCTTTTGTAATTCTTTATTAGATGAAGTTATGTAAGAACAGTTATATTTATTTGCAATTGATCTTAAAAATGAAAAAAACCCTTCACCAAAACTTTCATTCATGGTAATTGATTCAAATTCATCAAGTAAAAATATTATTTTAAAGTCTCTCTCTTCAAGATTTTCTATAATTTTCAAAAGGCATTCTGAATCATAGGTTATTTTTACATCTAAGTTATCGACTTTACTTACTATCTTTGTGATTGCTTCCTTAAAAAATCCCTCTTTTCCTTCAAATTTCTTGCCCTGAAGGTCTATCATAATAAAAAGATATTTTTCACTCTCCTCTCCAATAAATTTTGAATAAACCTGAGGTTGAGATATGTAATAAAGGAGAGAAGATTTACCTATTCTTGGAATGCCAACAATGGAAACTGATTGAGGTCTGTAGGCTGAAATTCTTGAAAAAATTCTTCTCAGCTCTTTCTTTCTACCAAAAAAATCTTTGATATTTTTAATCATCACCCTGTTTAAATAGGGGTTTCTAACTATTTTCATTTCCTATAACCTGCCAGATGGAATGTTCCTTTTTTATCCACATTCTAAAAAAGTCCATTTTGAAATTATACCCATCTGTAAATTTATTTAGAATATCTTTGAAATAAAGTTCTTCAAAAATTAGATTAATTTCATCCTTACCAATTTTTTCAGGATACCCTTTTTCCACAATGTAATTCCAGAGTATTTTATTATCAACAACTTCACTGTCTTTTTCCAGAATTTCAGAGATGAGGGAAAGTAGAAATTTTTCTCTAAAACTTAAATTTCCCCAAAAATAGACCATTTCTGGTAGGGGATTATCAATAATTTCTTGAAGTACTTTAAAGAGATCAAAGAAATTAAACCTTTTTTTACCTTCATCGGAAACATAGTCCACAATATACATACAAATTGCTTGAGTATAGAAGGGGTGCCCATTTGTTAATCTATATATCTTTTCAACAACCCCATCTTCATAGATAAAATATGGCTTTACTGGCTTTGTGATTAACAAAATTGCATCCTTTTTTTTGAGAAAACTTACTTTTATTGAAACTGATTTATTAAAAAGTGGTTGCCATATGGGGTTCTCTATGAAATTTTTTGTTCCTGCAAAGATGTAATTTAAATTGGAATATCTTTCTATGTAGCCACTTAAAAGACTTAGTATGGAGGTGGAAATTTTACCTTCATCAATTAATTTTGAGATTATTTCATATTCATCAAACATGAAAATAATTTTTTTATCACGGTTAAAATTTACTAAACTCTCTAACAGATTTTCAAACTCTTTATCTTTTGGTTCTAAAGATTTGGATATTTTTAATATTTCCTTTGATATTTTTTCAAAAAATTCATAATTGCTTTTTATTTCTGAAAAAAGTTGCATATCAAAAAGAAAAGGAACATATTTCTGTCCAAATCTTCCGTTTAGTATCTGATATAAAATGGAACTTTTACCACTTCTTCTCTCTCCATGAAGTAAAATCAGGGATCCAGCGCCTTTAGAAATGTTATTCTTTATGAATTTAAAATCTTCATCCCGACCAAAAAACATTTTTTCATTTCTGATGGGATTTCCAACTATGTAGGGATTGATTTTAATGGGAACTACTTCAGAAACTTCAGTCTTTACCTTTTTATTTTTTATAAAAATTTTTAGAATTATTATATTTAATATTAAAGCAAATATAAGCAGTGAGATGAAAAGTCCTTCTTTTTTGTTGTCTTTTTTCTTTTCGTAGAATTTATAAGGAGAGACAAAGGCGCCATGTCTTATTTCAATAATTGAAAATTTCTTTACAACATCCCCATTGGGCTTAAAATTAAAATCACCAGTAACCCCGTGAAAATTGTCAGTATTTAGCAGGGCATTTCTTATATCCCATCCTTTAAAGGATTTACTTCTTTTAAGTGCATCTATAAGGATGCTTGCCGCATCGAAAGCTCTTCCTGCTATTGGACCTGGCGGTATACCATATCTCTTAATATACATTTTTGAAAAATTTTTAAAGATTTCTCTCCCTTTTCTGAGATAAAAAGAATCTGTAGCCACCAAACCATCAACTGCTTCAGGCGTTATGGAGAGATATTTTTCATTTACATCAGGTGAAAACAATTTAAATTTATAACCCATGTTGAAAATTTCTTTAGCAATGAAAATATTGTCTTCTGTAATTCCAAATAAGCCTATTGCCTCTATTTTCAATTTAGTACATTCTTTTAAAGCATTGGCAAAGTTTTTTTCTCCTCTTTTAAAGGGAAAAAGGTAGGTAGGCTTTAATCCATACCTTTCTAAATTTCTTTCAAAATCCTTTTTTAATCCTTTTCCATATGCATCTTCTTCGTAAAAAAGTGCAAATTTCTTTAGAGATAATTCTTCCACAAGGAAATCAGCAAGAGCCGCCATTCTAAAAAAATCTGAGTCAATACATCTGAATATGTATTTATTTCCCATCTCAGTGATTTTTGTTGCAGTTGAGGAAGAAGTAATAATTGGAATTTTATATTTTGCAGCTATTTCCATATCAGAAATTGTACAGGAACTGTTTATTGCCCCTAAAATTGCTATACATCCCCTTTTTATCAATTTTAAGGTGCATTCTTTTGAAATCTCAGGATTTCCTCTGTCGTCACAGGGAATTGCATAAATTTTATACCCTTTTATTCCACCTTTTTCATTTTGAATATTAAAGGCTAACTCAGCACCATTTAATTGTTCAACACCTGAAAAATTATTTATACCTGTGAGTGGACCTATTACCCCTATGTATAACCTTTTGGCAGATGGATATAGGGATAAAGTGAGAATAAAGAAAACCAGGAGAAAGATTTTTAAAAATCTATTCATTTTTATTTTTTTTCTTTTTTCTAATTACCCAATCTTTTATGTTTTTTTGTGGAGACCTTGTTATTGCAAGAGAAAAAGGTGGGACATCCTTCGTTATGGTCGAGCCTGCTCCAACATATGCACCTTTACCTATTTTTACCGGAGCCACCAATTGGGAATCGCTTCCAATGAATACTTCATCTTCAATAAATGTGGGATTTTTGTTAATTCCATCATAATTACAGGTGATTGTGCCTGCTCCTATATTTACCCTCTCACCTATTTCAGCATCTCCTAAATAACTAAGATGAGCTGCTTTTGTGTTCTTACCTGTTACACTTTTCTTTACTTCCACAAAATTTCCTATTCTGTTATTTTCTCCTATAATGGCATTGTTTCTTATATGTGCAAATGGCCCAATAGTTGAGCCATCTTTTATTTCGGAATCCTTAATATTTGAAGACTCAACAGTAACATTTTTCCCTATTTTTGTATTAGAAATGTAAGTGAAAGGTAAAATTTTGCTTCC
>JALULU010000112.1 GCA_027040585.1 Acidobacteriota bacterium
AGTATGATGATAACCATCCATACATATTAGATGGTACAGGAGAAATTGTAGGGTTTATAGGTGGAGTAGGATACAAATTCTAAATCTCTTCACACTTTAAGGGGATGTGTAAAACACATCCCCTTTTCCTTCATAAAAATAACCATTTTTCAGTAAATTTATTCAATAAATATATAAAAATTTTAGGGTGTCAGGAACAAATATTGTGCCGTGTGAGGTTGTGTGGGGTCATACCTTGAAATAATTCCCCAAAAAATGCAAATTTCAGGCACAAATTATGGGGTCAGACCTCAACATTATACTTAACTACCAGGGTAATAAAAAAACATGGGGACAGACCTCGGTAGATTTTTGGGGACAGACCTCGCAAAAGAAATATATTTATTTATTAAGTTCTTTTATACCAAAACTAACATTTTTAAACACATATCCCCTTTTTCTCATCTTATCAATAAATGAAGGTAAAATTTCATAAACTGGTTCCTTTCTCTTACTTCCAAGGTGAAATAAAACTATTCCGCCATTAAAACCATATTTCCTATGTTTACCAAAATTTAATAACATATTTAAAATTTCTAAATTTGTTCTATATCTTTTATCACTTTTATCATAGAGCCAATCTATTGTATCGAGGTTCTCTTTGTATTTATAATCCCTTGTCCAGGATATGTGATAGTACCCAAGTTCATGCGCCCATGTATCCAGTTGAAAATTTGTTTCACCATAGGGAGCTCTCCATATTTTTCCCATTTTTTTTCCTGTTAAATTGTAGTAAAGCAATTCATTTTTTTTAAGCAAACTCAGGAAAAAATCTTTTGTAATACTTTTTTTAGTAATTTGTCTGTGTAATTTTTCCCAATTGGTCAAATGCACATGTCTGTATAAATGACTTCCCACTTCTATTAGTGGAGAATTTGAAATCAATTTCGTATCAAAAGGGAAATTTTCTATGAATCTACCATTTAAAAAAAAAGTAGCAGGCACTTTTTTGTCCTTTAAAATTCTTAATATAGGCTTTACACAATTGTTTAAACTACATCCATCAAAGGTTAAAAAAATGTAAGGTTCATCCCTTCTAAATCTCAAAATATCATATTTGTTCACATAAATAGGTCCAATTCTTTTATGAAAAGATTTTACCTTTTTAAAAGTTTTTTTCTCCTTCAATTTTTTCGTTATTTTCTTCTTGTGAAAATAAATATTGGTATAATTTTTTGTTTCATTTTTCTTTATAAAAAAAAATAGAAAAATAAAAAGTAAAATGGTTAAAAGAATAAGGAAAAATCTAATATAAAATGATATCCTCATTTTAAATCTTTTAAAATTCTTTGAATCCTTGAAACTATCGTCTCTATTGCAACGATGTTATATGCACCTTCTGGTATAATTATATCAGCATATCTTTTTGAGGGCTCCACAAATTGTAAATGCATTGGCTTAACTGTTGAAAGATACTGATTTATAATTGATTCAAGCGACCTTCCCCTCTCTAACACATCTCTTTTTAATCTTCTTATAAATCTCTCATCTGAATCACAGTCTACAAAGATTTTAATGTCAAATATATCCCTGAGCCTTTTTTCCTGAAAGACAAGAATTCCCTCAACGATTATTAAATTTGAAGGTTCTATGTGGTTTGTCTCAGAAAGTCTTGAATTTGTGTGGAAATTGTAAATGGGCTGTTCCACGGGTTTAAAACTTAAAAGGTCTTTTAAATGTTTTATAAATAAATCCCAATCAAATGCCTCAGGATGGTCATAATTTGATGTTTCCTTTATTTTTTCAGGTAAATCCTTTTCATCTAAATAATAAGAATCCTGATGAATAATTATGGGATTGTATTCCTTTAATTTTTCCCTCAATGTTATAGCAATTGATGTCTTCCCAGAACCTGTACCACCACAAATCCCAACCAACAAAGGTTTACTATTTCTCATATTTTTTTACCCTTTTTAGCAAATTTTTAAGTTCAATTTCAGATTCATAAATTACGTTTTCCCTATTTAAATTATTAAACAAACCATTTTCATAGACAATATCGCCATCTATAACAGTCATAAGAACATCCCTGCTACCAAAATTATATACAAGTGCACTGTATATATTTGAAAATGGAAAAGAGTGTAAATCCTTTCCCTTTAAAACCACAAAATCAGCCTTTTTACCAAGTTCTATACTTCCTATCTCATCCTCCATCATAAGTGCTTTAGCCCCATCAATTGTTGCCATTTTTACAATATCTTGAGCCTTTAAGACCCCAGGTCCTTTTCTATATGATTGTATTAATCCGGCAAGTCTCATCTCGACAAAGATATCAAGATTGTTATTACATGGTGCACCATCTGCTCCAAGAGATACAGAAATGCCATTCTCCCTCATTTCAGGTACCATGGCAATACCTGAACCAAGCTTTAAATTAGAACCAGGGCAATGTAAAACTTTTGTTCCTGTCTCCTTTAAAATTTCCATTTCTTCTTCATCCACCCATATACAATGAGCCAGATATAAAAGATCACCGGTCAGTCCCATCTTATGAAAATATTCAATGTTTTTCATACCTTTTGCTTCATATACAGCTTCTATTTCTTTTATATTTTCTGAAGAGTGGGAGTGAACCCTTACCCTATTTTTTTTAGAAAATTCCCTCACATCCTCAATTAATTTATCAGAACATGACAGTGCAAACCTCGGAGCAACGGCAAGTTGTAATTTTCCACTATCTTTTTTATGGTAATTTTTATATAATTTTTCTACCTCTAACATAGCACTTTTTCTACTCTGTTTTAAAGGTTTTGGAATACTATCTCCCTCATCCATTAAGCATTTTCCAACAATTGCCCTCTGGCCTGTTTCCTTCAATGCCTCAAAAACAACGTTAGTATTTTTTACTGTTTCCATTGTCATAATGGTTGTAGTACCGCCAGAAATTAATTCCATACTTCCAAGTAAAGCACTTTTATATAAACTATCCTCATTGTGCGATGCCTCAAGTGGCCATATTCTCTTTTTAAGCCAGTCAAGTAGTTCTAAATCATCTGCAAGTCCCCTGAAAAGGGTCTGGCATAAATGAACATGTGTCTGAATAAAACCTGGTAAAATTATGTTTCCATTTAAATTTATTAAGTTGCCTGCCGGAGTCTCAAACTTTCCAATACCCGTTATTTCCCCATTTTCAACAAGTATATCTCCTTCTATAACTTCCATTTCAGGATTCATTGTTACTATTAAACCATTTTTAAAAACTTTTACATCATTTTTCTCTGAACTCATTTATTTACTCCTCCCCATTTCCAACTTTTTTAATGTAATTTAAAACTTTCCTTACATATTTTCTTTTTTCAGTGTATTTCCCGGGGAAAAAACTCCGTTTAAATCCATAAATTAAAATATCCTTTAAGGTCTTAAAATCTATATCAAAATTCTCAATTGCTAAAAGTATTTCCTTTGAAACTGTCGTATTTGAAACCAACCTGTTATCTGTACAAATAGCAACGCTTAACCTGTGTTCAAGCATCTTTCTAAAATTGTGATTTTTTAAATCCCCAATGGCTGGATTTGTCTGTAAATTGCTTGTTAAACAAACTTCAATAGTAATCCTTGAATCAGCTATATATTGAATAAGTGCTTTAACAAATTTTGCCTTGTCCTCAATTTTATTATCTGTAATTGCAGTTTCATCAAATAAGTAATACCCATGTCCAATTCTATCAGCATGCAGTTCTGAAATTGCCTGAAAAATGGATTCTGGACCAAAAGCTTCTCCAGCATGAACAGTTTTTTTCATAAAATTTCTATGGACAAAACTGTAAGCTTCTCTGTGATCAATTGCAGGATTTCCAACCTCATCCCCTGCAAGGTCAAACCCTACAATGGGAATTGAAAATTTATCCCTCGCATAGACTGCCCCCTTTGCCAATTCAAGTGAAGCAAGGCTATATAATTCTTTACTTTTTGAAAATTTATGAACTGAACAAAATTTTTCATAATATTTTGAAAAAAAGCTCTCAAACTTTCTCATGGCGCAAACTATTATCCCATATTTATACTCTGGTTCATCTAAGGGTAAATTTCTATTATATTTATCACAGGCTTCTTTCATACCATCATTTACTGCAATAATCACATCTTCTAACTCCAAATCATCGTTTATGTGAAGCTGAGGGGCAAATCTGACTTCTACATATCTTACACCTTCCCTAATATTATCTTCCATAAACTCATAGGCAATTCTTTTTAAACTCTCCCTATCCTGCATAACAGCCACCGTATATTTGAACCCCTCAAGATACTCTGTTAAACTATTATAACTATTTTTAAACACCAATTCCCTCAATCCTTCTTCAGTATAGGAAGGCAATTCAATATTCCTCTCTTTTGCAAGTTCTATAAGTGTATTAAGCCTTAAAGAACCATCCAAATGTACGTGTAAATCATTTTTAGGTAGTTTTTTTATTAAATCAATATCTAATTTCATTTAATGCTCCTTTAAATAAGAATATCAAGTTATTATACATAAAAAATAAAAAATTCATAAAATTTTTATCCCCAATTGATAAATTTAAACTCCTCATCAAAAAAATCTTTGACTTTTTTGAAAACCTCCTTGCTCAAAAGATTATTTTTTATATAAAATTCTGCATCAGTTGAAGCCCTTTCAAGAATTTTTCTATCTCTCAATATATTGGCAAATTTAAATCCCCCACCTCCCCACTGCTTAATTCCACCAAGCTCTCCAGGTCCCCTTAATTTTAAATCCTCTTCTGCAATTTTAAAGCCATCATTTGTGGATACAAATACATTTAAACGCCTTAAAGTATCTTCACTTTTTTGAGAATAGGCTATCAAAAAACACTTCCCTTTCTTTCCACCTCTTCCAACTCTACCTCTTAGTTGATGTAATTGAGAAAGGCCAAACCTTTCAGCGTGTTCTATTACTATAAATGTTGCATCTTTTACATCTATACCAACCTCAACTACGGTAGTACTTACAAGAATATCTATTTCTCCCCTTTCAAATTCCCGCATAGTTTTTTCTTTTTCACCTGTTTTCATTCTTCCATGTAATAGTCCCACTTTATAATTTGAAAAAATTCCTTTAATGGTTTTATAGCCTTCCAATGCACTTTTTAAGCTCATCTTTTCAGATTCTTCTATAATTGGAAAAACAAAAAACCCTTTATTTCCTTTTTTTAACTCTTTTAAAACCTGCTCATACACTCTGGAAATTTGATCCGGATAAAAAAGAAAAGTTTCAACTTCCATTCTATTTGGCGGCAATTGATCAATTACTGAAATATCGAGATCTCCATAAAGTGTAAGGGCAAGTGTTCTTGGAATTGGAGTAGCAGTCATTACTAATATGTCTGGAGTTATCCCCTTTTCATAAAGTTTTACCCTCTGAATCACTCCAAATCTGTGCTGTTCATCAATAACAATTAGCCCAAGCTTTTTAAAACAAACATCACCTTCAATTACGCTGTGAGTACCTATAAGAATGTCTATAACCCCACTTTCAATCTCTTCTTTCACTTTCTTCTTTTCACTGTTTTTTAAACCACTTTTTAAAAGTGAAACTTTAATTTTTGTGTCTTTTAAAATTCTTTTAAAATTTAAAAAATGTTGTTCTGCAAGAATTTCAGTGGGGGCCATTAAAACTGCTTGATAACCATTTTTTACAACTATTAACATTGACATAAGGGCTATAATTGTTTTTCCACTTCCCACATCCCCCTGAAGCAATCTGTTCATTGGTTGCAAAGATGTTAAATCCTCTACGATTTCCCTCATAACCCTTTTTTGTGCCTCAGTTAATTTAAAGGGTAAAATTTTCCCTATATATTTTTTTAACTTTAAATCAACAACAATACTTCTTCCTTTTTTATTTCTTTTATATTTTCTGGAAATAAATTTTAAACCTATTTGAAATAGAAAAAACTCCTCATAAATCATCCTCTTATGAAAAAGGGTTGAAAAATTATTTAAACTCTCAACAAATTCACTTCTCGAAAATGGATATTTTTCTTTATAGACAGGAAAATGAATTTCTTTTAATGCATCTTTTCTCTTCGGAAATGAATACTTCTCAATTATGGAATCAGGAAGAATTTCTTTAACTTCTTCCCCCACTTCCTTTAAAACAAAAAAAACCAATTCCCTTATTTTTTTAGAATTCAAAGCACCTATTCTTCTATAAACTGGAATAATTCTCCCCCTATGTATTGAAACATCATCTTTTGTTTCAATTTCAAATTCAGGGTTTTGCATGGAAAAATATCCTTTAGAATAATTATCCTTTACTACTTTTCCATATAGATAAACAGTCTCTCCTTCTTTCAAAACATTTTTTAAATATGGCATATTAAAAAAATAAACCTTTAATATACCTGCTTCATCACTTACAATCATTTCAAACAATTTTATTTTTTTTCTATAAGTGGTACTCACCATCGAAGCTAAAATTTTTCCTTTTACAAGGGAAAAAGTATTTAATTCTAATCTGGAAATAGGTTTAATGAATTCCCTATCCTCATATCTAAAAGGCAAATAAAAAAGTAAATCCTTTACTTTTTCTATACCTTTCCCCTTAAAAGACCTTGCCTTAACAGGGCCTACACCTTTTAAATACTGAATATCATCCTTTAATGAGACCACTTAAATTTTCCATTCCTTTTTGATTGAGGTAGGAAGAAAGGCAGGAGGGATAAAATCCCTCCTTAAAATTATTTTGAAAAAGAAACCAAAACTTTTTTTAAGGTTTTGGTCTTTACTCTATTTAATTTTGTATAATCTCTGTTGGGAGCAAGTGTATTTTGAAACTTATGTTCAACTCTTGTATTCCTCATTTCTTTAACTATTCCAATGAATTTTCCCCTATCTGAAACCCAGAGATCATCTTTATAATGTACAACAGTTACCAAAACAAAGTGACCATTTTGCACTTTTTTAGTTTTAACTGATTCTCTTCTTATATGTTTACATCTAAAAACTCCAGCAGGTGTCTTAACCACATCAACTCCTAAAACTTGCTCTTTCTCATCAGGAGATCTTAAGTTTCTAAATAGAGCCCTTTTATTCAAAAGTCCAGTGGCACCTACAGACATTAAATTTGCCCTGTTTTGATTTCCCTTCTCTTTTGTCAAATCAATTGGCTTTGAAAAAAGTTCAGGAGCCACAATCTTTTTAATTGTTTCACTATTTTTATCCACAAGGAATTTAAAGGTATGAACAGGTTTATTGCTAAATGCCTGAAGACTACTAATATTCACTTTCCCCCTTCCCTTTATCTTAACGGAAGGCTTAGCGTTCATAGCGCTTTTGGCAAGTGGATTTGATATTGTATAATTTAGCCAGATTGAACCTTTTTCCTTACCTGGTAAGGCAGAAATATTTACCTTTTCAAATCTCGGCATCCCATTAAAATCTGTAGTTGAAATAGTATAAGTTAATTTAGTACCTGCTTTCAAACTCTTAACATTCCATATTGTTAGTGCTGGATCTGATGTGGCAAAAAGAAATGTGCCCATTATTAATAAGGCCACAGTTAAAAATATAATCTTTTTCATATACCATCTCTCCTTTTTTTGAAATAAAGGGGCTGGAATTAAATCCAGCTCCTTATTATAACATCTTAACATTAGAATCCCTCAAGAATTAATCAGCACTACAGCTGAATGTATCAAAATCAAGCCCATTGTTATCTTCAATCCTCACTCCATATACTTTATCAATCCATAGAAAATGAATTTCTCCCGCTGCACCAAGACCATTGTGGTAGAGTTTTTCACAACTTGCATTTCCAAAGCTAAATGGCATATTTGGATAGTCATAGACAAATCCGCCATCTGCACCAGCATTTATTATTGAAATAATATGGATGTGTAAGCCACCTCTTCCATATACCCAATCGTCATGCCAGTTCATAGCAATCTCTATATTTCCAGTAACGCTAATACCTGTTACATGTAAGCCTTCATCTGGATCTTCTCCAAGCCATGCAGCAGCATCAATTTCTCCATTAGGAATACTTATATCAATCTGAGCTGTCGAGAATGGAAAGTTTCCAACATCAACTGTTCCTACTCCATGTAATTCACCTAAAGTATTCACACTTAACATTGCATCAACATCAAACATTCCACTTACATCAGATATGGTACCATCTAATTCCACTTCCCAGTAATCCTGCGGACTATGGTAATGATACAAACATCCGCCTGCCTCATTTAAGAATAGCCCTGTAGTGGCAAGTGGTATCCTCATACCTGTTGCAGCAAGGCAAGCACTGTTAAATGTTCCATCCCATCCAAAATCAAAACTAAATTTTATACCAACCATTGATGGTACTTGTAAGTTTGCCTCACCATATACATGTTGTTGATCAAACCCAAAATTTCCACCACCAAAGGTGTAATCACCTATTTCAAAAGATGGAATTGACATCTCACCTTCAAGGACATCCCAACCACTATTCATAACACCACCGTTGGGATCTCTCTTTAAGTGTATAAATCCACCTGCATTTCCACTTATAAACTGTGGAAGTGTTACATACCCTTCAATGTAAACTTCACCGGGAGCTGGAAAACTCACATCACCTGAGAATGAATAACCTCCTATCGTAATTCCTCCAGACATTCCATTTATGCTTACAATATGTCCATTCATATCAACAACCATATCTGACACAGAGACATTACCTAATCCGTCTACCTGAATTCCACCACTTATATGAAATCCCGGTATGGAAGAATCATACTGGGCACTGCCATTAAATGAAAAACCATCTACCTGACCTGAAATGCCTGTCAACTGAAAATCTTCAAGTTGCATTCCAGAAGGTGTATTCACAAGAGTTATCACCCCAGTTCCTGAAAGGGATAGCTCACTTGAATTAAGTCCAAGTGTGCCTGAAAGCATTACTTTTGTTCCATCCCAACTTGCTGATACATTATTAAGATAAATGTCCCCGATTTGTATATGATCATTTGTATATGTTATGGTTCCATAACTATATACAGAGCCATCTAAGCCAACTGTTAAACCATTTACAGTGACATTTCCATACTGACCAAGTACAGCAGCACCGTTTATAACAATTCTATCTGGATTTGAGAGGTAAGTGGCGTTTCCATTTATTGAAAAGTCATTATAAGATGCTGATATTCCAGTTAACTGCATCTGTGCAAGATGAACTCCATTTGAAGTTGTAAAAATTGCTTGTGCTGATGCTGAAAAACCAAGCACTCCGCCACCAAGTTGTATTCCATTTACAGATATTGTTCCAGCAACACTAAGGGCACTTCCGTTCCAGCTTACTATTACATTTGTAAGTGTTGCATTCCCTATCTGAATATAGTTATTTGTATAGGTTATAGTTCCATAGTTATAGACATGTCCATCAAATCCCACCTCAAGATCTGAAACAGCCATATTTCCATAATTACCAAAGGTCATACTCCCATCAATTTTCACTCTATCTGGATTCTGGAGATATGTTGCACTACCATCTAAGACAAAATCGTTATAGGCAACGTGAACATTTGAAAGGTTTAAACTCTCAAGTTGAAATCCACCATTTCCAAGAGCAAATGTAGCATTTCCACCCAACATCAGGTTCATGGTTCCACCTGCAAGTTGTACATTTGGTACCATTATATTTCCTTCAACATATAAACTTGAAGCATTCCAACTAATGGTTACATCTTTAAATGTAACATTACCTATTGTAAGTGAAGAAAGTGAATACGTAATAGTTCCATAGTTATAAACCGTACCATCTAAACCTATTTCAAGATCAGTAAATGATACATCACCATACTGAGATAGATGTGCCGTACCATCGATTTTTATCCTATCCGGGTTGTGGAGCAATTCTCCACCGCCCATGATTGAGAAATCTCCATAACTTGCCATCACTTTAGTAATTGCGAAAGTCTGGACAACAAAGCCATTTCCACCATTTACAAGTTCAACATCTACATTTGCAGTAAAGTCTAAAGGTTGTCCAGATATTGAAACGTTATTTATACTTATGTTTCCAGATATTCCAATATTTGTAGCACTTAAGGTAACAACAAGATTGTTTATTGTTACATTGTTAATTACAATCTGTGAATTTTGGTAAGTAAGCGTTCCATAGTTATATACATGGCCATCAAAACCCACCTCAAAGCCACTTAAATTAAACGTTCCATATTGGGTGGTATCAAATGTTCCACTTATTGACAATCTATCAGGATTGTGTATTAAATGGGCACTGCCACTTAACGTATACCCATTCCCTGATACACTAAAGTTGTTTACATCAAACTCTGAAAGTTCCAAACCACCATTTCCTATAGCAAAGCTAATTGATGCATCTGTGTTTATTGTAACTGAACTTCCAGCTATCATAACATTTGGTATAGTTAAATTACCACTTATCCCAATATGGAAATCATCGAGCACCACTGTAACATTATTAATTACAGCCCCATTTATATTCATGTTGGTACCATTATACGTTATTGTACCGTAAGAATGAACGTGTCCATCTACCCCTATTATCATATTTTCAACATTTAGCGTACCATATTGTCCAAGAGCCATATTTCCATTTAGTGTTATCAATTGACTACTTCCATCATAACTGCAACTTCCACTAAATGTAAAGTCTCCATCTGTCATGTTAAAATCACTAATTGTCAGTGACTGTAGTCCATTACCATTTATAAAAGCAGTTGCACTTGTAATTAACGTGAAATTGTGTCCAGCTATCATTATGT
The DNA here is from genome assembly GCA_027040585.1 of Acidobacteriota bacterium. GTDB lineage: Bacteria > Acidobacteriota > JAAYUB01 > JAAYUB01 > JAMOQF01 > JAMOQF01. The sequence continues at coordinate 10,764 of JALULU010000112.1, forward strand.
TATCTACTTCCAGATTTCCAGAAACATTTAAGCCACTATCATCCCAAGTCAACTGGACATTTGTAAAAGTAAAATTGTTAATCACAAATGTTGGTGCACCATAAGTTATTTGCCCATAAGTTACCACATGTCCATCTAAACCAATTTCAAGGTCCGAAACTGTTATATCTCCATACTGAGATAGGTGTGCATTTCCATCTATCTTTATTCTATCTGGATTGTGAAGCAATACTCCACTTCCATTTATAGTGAAATCTCCATCACCACCATTCACTTTCGTTATTTCAAGGGTGTCAACCACAAATCCACTTCCATTATTCTTAAGAACTACATTCACATTGGCAGTAAAATTAATAACATGCCCGGCAATTGACACATTGCTTATCACAATGTTCCCGCTAATTCCCATCTCACTTTGAGAAAGCGTAGCAGAAACATTGTTTATTGTAATATTATCAATTACAATCTGTGAATTTTGATAGGTAAGTGTTCCATAGTTATATACATGGCCATCAAAGCCCACCTCAAAACCACTTAAATTAAATGTTCCATACTGGGTTGTATCAAATGTCCCATTAATTGACAATCTATCAGGATTGTGAATTAAATGAGCATCACCATTTAAGGTATATCCGTTACCTGTAACGTTAAAATTCTTAACATCAAATTCTGAAAGTTCAAGCCCACTGTTTCCTACTGTAAAACTCACTGAGGCATCAGTATTTATCGTAACTGAACTTCCCGCAATCATCACATTTGGTATTGTTAGATCTCCACTAATTCCAATGTGACTATCGTCAAGCACAACATTTACATTGTTTATTACAGCACCATTTATATTAATATTGTTTCCATTATATGTTATTGTTCCATATGTCTGAACATGTCCATCTGTACCTATAACCATGTTCTGAATATTTATAGTCCCATACTGCCCAAAAACCATATTTCCATTTAATGTTATCAACTTTGTATTTCCATCGTAGCTACAATTTCCACTAAAGGTAAAATCACCATCAGTCATGTTAAAATCGTTTATATCGAGAGATTGTAAATGTCCACCACTTACAACTGCTTTTGCACTACTTGTAAGATTGAAATTATGCCCTGCAATCAGGATATTATCTATTTCTATATTACCACTCACAGTTAAGCCACTTCCATCTATTGTTACCTGAGCGTTTTTAAATGTTATACCATCCACTGTAAAGGTGTTGGCATTATATGTGGTTGTTCCATAATCTATTACATGTCCATCAAGTCCTATAACAAGCCCACTCACATTTAATGTACCATATACTGAATTTGTTATGGTTCCATCAATTGATATGGAGGGTGGATTTGAAGAATATGAAACATCACCTGTAATTGTTGTATTTTGAGAAGCGCCATTTACCTTTGTTATATCAAAGGAATCAACTGTTACATCATTTCCATTTAGTGTCATTACAAGTTTTGCATGACCGCTAAAATTAAAGGTCTCGCCCATAAGTGTAACGTTATTAATATTAAAATCTCCTTCCAAAACCATACTATCAGTTGTTAACACAACTGTAGGATTTAAGATTTCTAAATTCTCATAAGTAAATGAATTTCCATTAAATGTCGTTGTACCATATGAGTATACATGTCCATCAAACCCTACTTCAAAATCGGTAAAATGAAAAACACCATAACTTGTTGTTAAATTCCCTTCTATTTGCAAACGGTCAGGGTTGTGTAGTAAAGAAATATTACCATTTAAGTTTACATTTCCACCAGTTACGTTCACATTATTTAACT
>JALULU010000113.1 GCA_027040585.1 Acidobacteriota bacterium
ATATTTGAGTTTTATCCCTTTTACTCAATTTTGGAATTTCATAGGATTTTAAAATTTTTGGTTCATTTAATTTTGGTCTATTGTCTATTTTTGATACCTTCAAAGAAGTTAACGGTGCATGATGGCCTTTAAAGCTCAATGTTACCTCTTTTAAAGAAATGGGGGGAGTTTTTTCAATTTTTTTCAGTCTATTTATAAAAACTATGTTTTCTAATGTTTTTATGCTATCTATTTTATGCTTAATTTTTTTTATTTTTGCCTGTTTCAACACAGGAGACTTTAAAACAATCTCTTTTTGACAATTAATAATAAATGCATCTTTATATAATTTTTTTACCTTTTTTAGCTTGCGTTTAGCATGTTTATATGTTTGAAATGATTCAATCTTAAATTCATAATATTTACCATATTTTTTTATGATCCCATCTGGAAATCTTTTTAAGAAAATTTTTTTATCTTTTTGATAAATGACTTTTGTAGAGAAAGCCAATATACAAGACTCTTTTGCATATGATGATAAAAATAATATACATACTATAATTAGAAATCTTAAAATAGCTTTCATTCAACCTCCATCATACTGCATACAATACTATATATCGACATATCAAAAAATATATAAATTACTTAAGTTTATACTAAACTAACTTATGATTGGTTTAGTATAACTCTATATTGCTTGGAAAATCCCTATTTTTCGATTTTTAAAGATTTTATTATGAACACCTACCAAACCATGCATAGCAATATATATACCATTTTTATGACAATTTAAAATATATCCTATAGCTGTTGAGATATTTGCGGTAGCTTCCACAAAATCTATGCTATATGGCACCATAGCACCAGTTAGCACTATACATCTTTCACCAACTCTATCTTCTAAAAATTTAGCAGTTTTATCCATTGTGTCAGTACCATGAATAATGAGGATTTTTCTCTGTTTTGCACTCCTTATCACAGATATTATCTCTTGCCTGTCATCATCATTCATATCGAGGCTGTCTTTATGTATGATATTTACTATCTTGTATTTTAAATTGTAGAAGTATTTCAAAACTCCCTCAAGTGCCAAAGAGTCATCTGGCACTTGAAGTTCTCCTTTTAGAGGATTGTATCTTTTATTGAAAGTTCCTCCAGTATTTATGATTAAAATCTCTTTCATAATTTTGCCCGCTCAATCAATCTCCATTCCATACTCGTCTAACATAACATCTACTGCAACATTATGTTTTTTGGCACTTATTTTCGCACCTTTTGTTCCTTTTATGCTATCCAAAAAAGTATTTATCTTTTTTTCAAACTCTTCTATTTTTTCCATATGCTCTGGCTCATAAGTAATCTTTATATCTACAACTTTATGATTTTTCATCTATTCCCCCTTGAACAGTTTTTCTATTTTTATTATGATACTTGGATCTTCAAGTGTTGATATATCCTGAGTTATATCCTCACCTTTTGCTATGGTTCGCAAAAGCCTTCTCATCACCTTTCCGCTCCTAGTTTTAGGAAGTCCAGGAACCAGCAATATACCATCAATCTTAGCGATTGGTCCTATGTCTTTGACTATCAGCTGATTTACCACTTTTTTGAGGCTATCAACATCTATATCTGTTTTCGTTACGATATAGGCAAAGAGACTCTCTCCTTTTATCTCATCAGGTTTTCCGACTATTGCTACTTCTGCCACATTTTCATCATGTGCCACGACATTTTCTACCTCAGCGGTTCCTAATCTGTGTCCTGATACATTTATAACATCATCTGTTCTTCCGGTAATTGTTATGTAACCGTCTTCATCATACATAGCGCCATCACCTGAAAAATATACTGGTTTTCCATCTTTTTTACAATCTCCAAAGTATGATTTTTTAAATCTCTCAGGGTCTCCCCAAATAGTTCTTATCATTGAAGGCCAAGGTTTTGTGATACAAAGAAGTCCTTTTTCTCCAACCGGTGTCGGATTTCCTTCTTCATCTATAATCTCTGCTTTGATTCCCGGCAGTGGAAATGTTGCACTTCCTGGTTTGATAGGGGTAGCGCCCGGCAATGGAGATATCATATGTCCTCCTGTTTCAGTTTGCCACCAAGTATCGACAATAGAGCATTTGCCCCCACCTATCTCATCATAATACCACATCCAAGCATCAGGATTTATAGGCTCACCCACGGTTCCTAAGACTTTCAAAGAACTCAAATCATATTTACCAGGCTGATCGGCTCCCACTTTATGAAGCAATCTGATAGCTGTCGGAGCTGTATAAAACTGATTTACTCTAAGTTCTTCTATCATATTCCACCATCTGCCGGCATCCGGATATAGCGGAACTCCTTCATACATAATCGTTGTAGCACCCATAGCTAATGGTCCGTAAACTATATATGTATGGCCTGTGATCCAGCCGACATCAGCTGTACACCAAAAAGTATCATTCTCTTTCACATCAAAAACATTTTCCATAGTATATTGCGCCCAAAGGATATATCCTGCACCACTGTGTTGGACTCCCTTTGGTTTTCCTGTGCTTCCTGAAGTATATAGTAAAAATAGTGGATCTTCACTATCCATCGGCTCTGGTTCACAGTGTTGTGATTCATGCTTAATCAAATCATTATATATATGATCTCTTCCCTCAACCATATCTATATCTTCAAAGTTTCGTTTAACCACAAGTACATTTTCACAGCACTCACAACCACTCTCTAGTGCAGTATCAACTATCGGCTTGAGTAGATACGGTGTACCTCTTCTATAAGCTCCATCAGCTGTAATAACAAGCTTTGCATCGGCATCTATTATCCTATCTCTTAGAGCTTCAGCTGAAAATCCACCAAAAACAACAGAGTGTATAGCACCTATCTTCGCACATGCAAGCATAGCAAAAGCAGCTTCTGGAATCATAGGCATATATAAGACTACCCTGTCACCTTTCTTGATACCAAATTTGTTTTTCAACAGATTTGCAAATCTGTTTACTCTATAATACAAAAGGAGATAAGTTATGATTCTTCTACTGCCGTCTTCCCCTTCCCATATGATAGCAGCTTTGTTTTTTCTTGTTTTTAAATGTCGTCCTATACACTGGTGAGTAACATTTAATTTTCCACCTACAAACCATTTGTAAAAGGGAGCATTGCTCTCATCAAGAACTTTATCATAAGGCTCAAACCAATCTATTTTTTCTTTTGCTAAATTATCCCAATAACCCTCATAATCATCATCAACCTGATGACCTAACTCCTTATACTCACACATATTTTTTATGCGGGCATTCTTGCTAAACTCTCTATTTGGTTCAAAAACTTTTGACATTCATATCTCCTTTTAGAACTTAATTTGTATTTATACTATAGAATAACAGTAGCATTTTCATAGCATTTGTACAATTTTAACATTTATTATAC
>JALULU010000114.1 GCA_027040585.1 Acidobacteriota bacterium
CCAATTGCAGTACCATCTAAATCAAAGGGAATCAATTGAATACTACTTATTAAGTTAATCAATGTATTGTGGTCAAGTGTTAAAGGCGAAATAACATATGTATCTGCCGCAAATGTAAGTAAGGCAATCCTATCATTTTTTCTCATGTTTACAAATTTTTTTAGCACCTCTTTTGAAACGGTAAGTCTATCCGGTTTAAAATCTTTAGCTGACATACTTGTAGAAATATCAAATGCTATGGCTATATCTATTCCCTTTGTTTTGGGCTTTACAATAACAATTTTTTTAGAAAATTCAGAAATTCCCAAAAATGTAAAAATTACAAATGAAGTCAAAAAAAGATATTTTAATATTTTAAAAAGCAAAAGATTGTTAAAATTAACTCCAATCTCATTAAAAAAATGGAGTGGAAAACGGGGGGCACTGTGTTTTCTTTTTAAAAAAATTTTTGAAAAAAGTATTACCAGAAGCAAAGCTGCTAAAAAGAATAAGCCTCTACCAATGTGTAAAAAAGTAAAATTACCCATTTTTACCTGTAAAATATCTTCCTATTTTTAGTGCCACATTTAACATTTTCTCATATAAGTCAGAATTAAAATATTCAGGACTAAATTCCACCAATTCACAACTATTTAAAAGCCACTTCAAATCGCTTTTCACACTTACATCTTCAGATTCTAAAAACTCTATCACCTCACCATTTGTAAAAATCAAAAAATTTTCAGAAAAATAAAGAGTGAGTATATCCCTTATAAATTTATTTAGAAGAAATGCAAAATATCTACCATCCTTTTCGTAGAGTTTGCTCTTTCTCAGACCTTCAATTTTACTTAAAAAATTTGAAAAATTTTGAATTTCGGGAAGTTCTTCATATGTAATTTTTTCTTCTAAAATCGCTTTTTCTTTTTTTCTAATCTTAAGAAAATAGACCGCAAAGATCAAAATAAATATCACAATTCCACTTAGAGCAATTGGCATTCCATAACTTCTTTTAATAACCACTTCATATGGTGGTTTTAAGGGCTTTGGTTTACTTTTGTCATCAGTAATTGACTTCACAAAAATGGTTGGAGGTTGATAGTTTATATTAACACCATTAATTTTAATTGGAAATGAAGGCAGTTCTTTCTTTCCAAGGAAAAAAGGTTGAAATTTATAAATCACACTATAATTATTTTTACCTTTTTTGATTTTTATTTTTCTCAAATAAATCTGAAAAAAATTACCCTTCCTTTTATATATATCAACAGTTTCCCCATTTTTATATGTAATGTTAATTTTTAACCTCAACACATCTCCAATTTTACACTTATCTCTGTTTAACTCTGTTTTAATTTCATAGGAAAAAATCAAATTAGAAAACAAAAAAAAGGGCAAAATAAAAAGTAAAAGAAACCTAAAAATTTTAAATCTCACATTATTACTCAAGGGAAATAAGTTCATAATCCAAAGAGCCAAGCCCAATTTCTTCACCATATTTTAGGTGCACCTGCCAATCTATTTCGGGATGGAGTGCTTTTAATTTATCACTCTTTTTACCTACCCTTCCAATTTTTGTTTGAGGTATACCTTCAACACTTTGAAGCAGATCACAGCTTGCCTTGTCAATTGCAATGGGGTCATCTGAAAGCAAAATCCCAATGTCTGGAACAATTGGATTATCAGAATATGAAAAACAATCACAATCTGGTGTAATATCTATTAAAAAGTTTACAAAAATTGCCTTCTTAACCATCTTTAAAACCGCATAAACCCCTTCAACCATTTTTTCACCAAGATTTTCAGGCTTTTCTGTCCACAAAATCTTAAGGCAATTTGTTGGACAAGCAGGGATGCAATCAGCACAGCCCTGACATTTTTCATAGTCAAAATGTGCTTTTCCATCTACAATTTCTATGGCATCAAATCTACATACACTTTTACAAACACCACACCCAGTGCAGCAATCAACATTTTTAAACTGTGGTTTAACCACACTTGCATGCATCCTCTGTTTAGAAGACCTTCCCACAAGCCCCATACCAATATTTTTTATTGTTCCACCAAATCCGGCCACAAGATGTCCCTTAAAATGGGCAAGGCTTATGAGATAATCTGTACTCTGAAGAGCTCCACCGACCTTTAATTCTTTAAAATGCTTCAGGTTAATCTCAACATCAACATTAGATTCAGAAGCAAGGCCATCTGCCATAATTATAGGTGCTCCAACCTGGGCATATCCAAATCCATGAGATATGGCAAGGGACGAGTGATCAACACCATTCATCCTCATCCCGTGATAAAGTGTAGAGGTCTCAGTTAAAAAGGGCTTTCCACCCCTTTCTTTTACCATATCCACAACTTTTTTTACGTATATATGCCTTAAATATGCGGTATTTCCATCTTCACCAAAACTCAGTTTAATCCCAACTAAACTGTCTTTTTCAATAAAATCAAGGGAGAGCTTTTTAAGCCCGTACTCAAGCTTATCAACTAAACTTATCTTTCTCTTACCAATCTTTGAGGGATAAAAATAAACTTTGCTCTTCATAGTTTTATGATTATACTTACAGGCAAGACGTAGTCAACAACTAATCTAACAAAAAAGGTTTAAAGTACTTATATCAAAGTTTGCTAAGTAATACTTACACTATATCTTTATTTACAAATTTCATAATATTCTTCAATCTTATTAAATAAAAAATTGTATTTCCTGTAAATGGAAAAAAGAGCAATTAAAAATATCCCTCACATGCAAGTGAAAAAAGATTGTACAAATAAAACAACCTTGTTAAATCATCTTTTAAATCAACAATTAAAATCTGCGCCCCTATCATAAAACACCAGATTAAAAATATAAAACCTGTATGGGAAAACTTATAACTTTTAAAAAAATCCCCTTCAAAAACCTTAAAGCATTTCCTCTCAACCTTAATTTCAGCTAAAAAGTTCATCAAAGTAACTATTTGAAAATTTAATATATAAAAAAACACAATCACTAAAAATAGCCCTGAAAGAATTTTCTCATGGGTTAAAAAATAATGAGAAAATAAATTTTTATCTAAAAAGTATAGAGATTCAATATTGCGAAATAAAAAAGTAATTCCAATTATAAATATAAAATTAACTAAAAGTTCTATCTTAAAACTGTCGAAATATCGCTTTATCTTTCCAAATTTAAGATTTAAAATCAAAAAGATAAAATCTGAGCCCCTATTTTTCAATTCCAAAATCAAATCTCCACCATATTTTTCCACTATTGCCCTTTCTCTTTTTCTCAATTTAATTGAAGTGAGTAGAAAAAATATAAAACATACAATAAGCAATGCATATATCAACCCATAAACATCTATACCATTTAACTCTCTATCCTTAAAAACTTCTCTATATCTATCCACTCCTTCAAAAACAAAGAAGATATA
>JALULU010000115.1 GCA_027040585.1 Acidobacteriota bacterium
ACTTAAATGTCATTATTGTGAAAGAGTTTTTAATAGAGATGAACTTGAGTTAGTTTAAAGGATTGGAGAAAAAAAATAATGGATAAAAGAAAAATTGTCATAGCTCTTGGCGGAAATGCCATTATAAAAAAGGGTCAAAAGGGAACTGTTTATGAACAGTTTGCCAATACACGTGAGGCTTTAAACAATATTTTTGGACTTATTAAAGATGGCCACTATCTTGTTATAACGCATGGAAACGGGCCACAGGTTGGAAATATATTGCTTAGAGTTGAGGCAAGTAAAGATATCGCTTATGAACTCCCCCTTGGGGTCTGTGTTGCACAGAGTCAGGGAGAGATGGGATATATGATTGTTCAATCCCTTCAAAATAAACTCATAAGGGAGAAGATAAGTAGAAGCGCAATAGCGATTTTAACGCAAGTTGTGGTGGATAGAAATGACCCAAGTATGAAAAACCCAACAAAGCCAATTGGAAAATTTTACACAAAGGAAGAAGCAGAAAAGAAGATGAAAATCCCTGGATGGAAAATGGTGGAGGATGCAGGAAGGGGATGGCGGAGAGTTGTTCCATCACCAAAACCCTATTCAGTTGTTGAAAGCAGTGCCATAGGGAATTCATTTTATAGCGGTGATATTGTAATTGCATGTGGTGGAGGTGGAATTCCAGTCTACATTGAAGAGGATGGAACATATGAAGGTGTGGATGCGGTTGTGGATAAGGATCTCGCATCTTCTGTGCTTGCAACTGAAATTGGTGCTGAGGAACTTGTTATTTTAACCGGGGTTGAGTTTGTGTATTTAAATTTTGGGAAGGAAAATGAGAAGAAATTAAGAGAAGTTTCTTTAGACGAGATAAAAAAATACTACAGTGATGGGCATTTTCCCCCGGGAAATATGGGGCCAAAAATTGAGGCGGTAATTAATTTTCTTGAAAAAGGGGGTAAGAAAGCAATTATATCATCGACTGAAAAGGCATATGATGCTTTGATGGGAAATACTGGAACGCATATTTATCCATAAAAACTATTCAGGAGGAAAATATGGCATTTAATTTAAAGGGAAGATCACTTCTTACATTGAAAGATTACACAAAAGAAGAAATCAACTTTATACTTAAAATTTCACACGAGGTTAAGAGAGAGAGAAGAACGGGAAAGATAACGCAGAGGTTTTTAGGCAAGACACTTGCAATGATTTTTGAAAAACGGTCCACAAGAACCCGTTCAGCCTTTGAGACCGCCTTTGCTGAAGAAGGTGGACATCCCGCTTTTATGTCAACAGCCGATATTCAACTTGGTTCAAAGGAAACTGTTGAAGATACTGCAAGGGTGCTTGGGAGAATGTTTGATGCCATTGAGTTTAGAGGTTTTAAACAGGAAACTGTTGAAAAACTCGCAAAATATTCAGGTGTTCCTGTCTATAACGGTTTAACAGACAAATTTCACCCCACACAGGTGCTTGCCGATTTAATGACTGTAGAAGAAAACTTTGGAAATTTAAAGGGGTTAAATTTTGTTTTTTGTGGAGATGGCAGAAATAACATGGCAAACTCACTTATGATTGGCTGCAGTAAAATGGGAATGAATTACACAATAGTTGCGCCAAAGGAGTTATGGCCAGATGAACAGTTAGTAAATGAGTGCAGAGAATATGCAAGATATGCCGATGGTAGTGTGAATATAACCGATGATGTTGACGAAGGAGTTAAAGATGCACATGTAATTTACACTGATGTATGGGCTTCAATGGGGGAGGAATCTAAAAAGGCTGAAAGGGTAAAATTACTTTCTCCTTATCAGGTAAATGAGGAATTGTTATATAAAACTGGAAATGATGAAGTAATTTTTATGCACTGTCTACCTGCAGTCAGGGGTGAGGAGGTAACGGCGGAAGTAATAGATGGAAAGCATTCAAGGGTGTGGGATGAGGCTGAAAATAGGAAACACACAATTAAGGCAATAATGATTGCCACATTGCTCTAAATATTATGCCTCACATAGTTTTTAAAGGAAATGTTGGAGATTTAAAATTTAGCAAATTTAAATATTCTGGGGAGGGCTTTTCATTTCAGATAAAGGATTTATATAGGGGTAAATTTCATTTAACAGTACTTCTTGAGGTGGTATTGGATGATAATAGGACCTTTGTTGTTGAGGTGAGAAATAAAGGTGAAGGGGTTATAATTAAAGTTGGGTCGCACTTTTTCATAGAAAGGGATTGGAAGGTAAAAAAAACGCTCTGGGAAATTTATAAAGTCATTTCAGGTAAAGATTTAATTAGAACAAATATTGAAGAAAAGTTTAGAGATGGGTAGCTATTTTTTTTCTGTAGGTGAATTTTTTAAGGAATTTTTTAGGGGACGAGTCTGGAAGGTATCAATTGACCTTGGGAGAAAATGCATACATGGAAGGTGTATTTATTGTAATGAATCATCTTTTATCCCTAAAAATGTTATTGGAAGGGATTTAAACGAGCAGATAAAAAGTGGAATGGATTTTTTAAGTAAGAGATATAGTGCAAAAAAATTCATTGGATATCTTCAATCAGGAACTAATACAGCAATTTCACCGGAAAAACTTGAGGAGATTTTTAGAAAAATTCTCTCATACAACTCCTTTGTGGCAATATCAGTTGGTACAAGACCTGACTATTTGGAGGATGAAATTTTAGATGTAATTGAAAAATACTCCAAAAAAATTCCCATCTTCCTTGAGCTTGGACTCCAGTCATCAAATGATGAAACCCTTTTAAGGATAGATAGGGGACACACCTTTAAAGATTTTTTAGAAGGGGTTGATAAACTTTCAAAAATCTTAAATGTTTTAATTGTGGCACATATGATAATTGGCTTACCAGGTGAAAATGAAGAGAAAATTCTTAAAAGTTTTAATAGAATATCAAATCTTCCATTAAATGGGGTTAAGATTCACCACCTTCAGGTTGTAAAGAACACGCCACTTTTTAAAATGTATGAAAGGGGAGAAGTTGAGGTATTTGAAGATGTTGAGAGATACATTGATATTTTAAGTAAGGTTCTTGAGATTTTACCTCCACACTTTGTGATTCACAGGCTCTATGGGGACATACCCCAGGATTTACTTGTTGCACCTAAGTGGAAAATTGACAAAAACAGTTTTAGATTGAAACTTGAAAATGTATTTAAGGGAAGGGGAAGTTATCAGGGTAAAAAATGGTGCCAGGCAAAAAATTAAATGGTGCCAGGCACGGAAATTTGGAGTCAGACCTGTTAAAAAGTGTGCCAGGCACGGAAAAAATTTAAAGGAGTGAGTTTTGAAGGACGAAAAGTTACCTGAATTTCTCAAGGTTGATTACACCTGGGATGAGGTTTTTAAAAGGATGGAAAATTGGAGGAAAGATTGGATAAAAGAGCCTTT
>JALULU010000116.1 GCA_027040585.1 Acidobacteriota bacterium
TAACTCTTTATATGCAGGATATCCTCTACCTGAAATTTTCCTTATCTTCCTTTCTAAACTTTTCATCAATGTATCTCCAGCAAAAATAAAATGATATTTATATCAAAAGAAAGTATTAAATATCAATATCTTTTTAGACACTATCTAACCATGGACTTATAAAATTCATTTAAAAATTCATAAACTTCTCTGGATATTTTATTTTGAAATTTTTTAAGTCTTTCAGCACCAGGTTTACTCTTTAAAAATTCCTCTGTCTTTTTTAAAATATCTCTCTGCTTTTTAGAAAATTTTTCCCTTATCTTAAATTTTTGATAAATGTAGTAATTTAAATAGTGTTGTTTACTTCCACCCTTTAAAGGCCTAAGAATATTCTTTATTTTATTTGAAATATCATCTATTGGCGCTATTTTACAACCATTTAATTCATAGGGAACACTATTAGTTGAAACCCATACTGGAACCGCTATAGATGTTATTGGTTCTCCTAAAATAACCCACATTGTAGAATATTTTCTTAGCCTTTTTTTTTGAAAAACTTTAAAAATCATTGATGACGCCGTTATGTTTCTATCTATAGAATCAACAGTATTTATCCACATATTCTCTTTAATTAACTTGTGTGGAAGGGGAATTAAATAGTTTCCAACATCCCTTACAACTTTATCTAACAAAAAATCAATACCTATCTTATCCTTCTTAGAAAATAACTTCTTAACCTCATAAAACCTCAAGTACCCTGCTCCTTTAAGCTTCTTACCACTTCTTGAAAAATTTGTGTTAACTATATAGCCATATTTAAAATTTGAACTATCAAATCTCTTATAACCGTGATTATAAACCTCAAAAAGAGAAGCTCCACCATATGCATCTATTACACCAAAATTTGCCTTTGAACCAAGGCTGTCTCCTAAATTTTCCCTTATATAATTTTCAAAATCGTCCACTGTCTTACAAGTTCTTAAGGCATCAGCCATTATCATACCTTCAAGATCCTTTTGCTCCCCACATTTATATGGTAAATTCACCGCCACACTGTTAATTATCGCAAACCCGGCAGAATTAATTCCCCCATAGACAATTCTCCCACTTCTTTCATTGTTATTGACAACTCCAAGATATGAATAGGGAAAATCCTTTTTAAAAACCACACTGTTAAATTTGTGTGATGTATCTCTATTTTTCCAGAGTATTTCTGATCCGTCTTTTGTAGCATTCTTTCCTATTATTGCAGTACTACACTCTTCAAAAGGAAATAAAAATAAAGACATTAAAATTAAAAAGAATAAAAATAGTACTTTTCTCATCAAATAACTTCCTTTAAAAACATCTATTCTTAACTTATAATTATAACCCATGTATTTATATCAAAGAGAAAAAACTTTTTTTGCAAAGTGTACACCAGAGCTTAAAAATGTTGTTAAAAACGAGATTGAAAGTTGTGGCTGCAAAATTTTAAAGGATTCCTTCAGAGGTATATATTTTACTTGTGATGTTGAAAAAATTTTTATATTAAATTACACCTCAAGGTTTATTACCAGAATTTATGCCCCTCTATTAAAATTTGATGCAAAAAATAAAAAGGATATTTACAAAAACGTTTTAAAAATCAAATGGGAAAATTTTATTAAAATCAATGACACATTTTCTGTTAGGGGCTCTATTGTTAACAGTGAAATAAAGAACTCCCACTATGCAGCACTTTGCGTAAAAGATGGAATAGCAGATTACTTTAGAAATAAATATGGAAAAAGGCCAGATGTGGATAAAAAAAATCCAGACCTCTCTTTAAATGTCTTTATTGAGAAAAATGTTGCTACCCTTAATATTGACACATCCTTAGACTCACTTCATAAAAGAGGATACAAAAAACATACATCTAAAGCACCTATTCAGGAAAATTTAGCAGCATTTATTCTGAACCTTCATTCATACAATGGAACGGAAAAAATGTTAGACCCTTTTTGTGGATCAGGTACATTTTTAGGGGAAGCACTTATGATGGCATGCAATATCCCATCAGGTTTTTTAAGAAAAAAATGGGGATTTTTCAAACTGCCAGAATTTTCACAAAAGAAATGGGAAAAATTAAAATCTCAAATAGATGGTGAAATAAGAGAAATTGAATATGGAAAAATTGAAGGTAGTGATATATCAAAAGAAGCAATTGAAAAGGCAACATCAAATCTTTCACAACTTCCAGAGGGTAAAAAGATAAAATTAAGTGTAAAGGATTTTAGAGATATTAAAAGTTTCAAGGGATTAATTTGTACCAACCCTCCATACGGGATAAGACTTTCTAATTTTGAAAAAGCGGCAAAAACCATTAAGGATTTCGGGGACTTTTTAAAAAATAAATGTAAGGGGAGTACTGTATATATTTATCTTGGAGATAGAAAACTTATTAAATCAATAGGGTTAAAACCTTCTTTTAAACTTCCATTAAAAAATGGAGGTTTAGATGGAAGGGTGGTAAAAATTGAAATTTATTGAAAAATCACACTTAATACAATTTTTTTTCGAGATAAAAATTTATTGTTAATCAAATTGGATTTACATCACCTTTTTTTCAGCACCTTTAATCCCTTTTGACATTATGAAAAAGAGAAAGATACCAAGATAAGAAACAAGTCCACCAATAAAAAATACATATTCAATGCCAAGTGTATCTACAATAAACCCTGAAAGTATAGGTGCAATTATCATACCAAGACTAAGTGCCATATTAAGCGTCGCCATGGAACTTCCCATTCCTACTCTATTTCCAGCCTCTACGCCAAGAGCCATAAGTGATGGAAAGGTAATACCTGATAAGAGACCAAAGAACAGACTTAAAACCAAAAGTAAAATAAAACTTTTAGTAAAAGGAACTAAAATTAGAAATAGATTCGCCAGAGACATACCTAAAACTAATATAAATTTCCTGCTAAATCTATCTGCCAATTTACCGCCAAAATACTGTATTAAAGCCGCTGCAAAAATATTAATGGAAACAAGTAATCCCATTTTGGAAGAAGAAAGTCCCAATTCCTTTACAAAAATAGGCAAAAATGTAATAAAACCTCCTCTACCAATGGCATTTGTAAACCTATAAACAAAGATACCTCTCAAAATCTTATCTCTTAATATATCCTTTAATCTCACACCTTTTCTTCCTGCTTTCCTTTTTGGTTCCCTTAGCTTAATTGCAACAAATAAAAATGGTACAAAGGTAAAAATCCCCATTGAGTAAAATACCCAATTCATTCCAAAATATTGATTTATAATTCCCCCCATAAATGGACCTATCCCCATTCCAGTAAAAAAAGCCATTGTAAAAATCCCCATACTTT
>JALULU010000117.1 GCA_027040585.1 Acidobacteriota bacterium
AAACTTAATCTATTTTACCTCATGCTTTTTTCAGCGGTAATGTCCGCTTCATATGCCTACTTTATGCCTGCATCAATGGCAATAATTCCACAAATTGTAAGTAAAGAAAACCTTGTGAGGGCAAACAGTTTTATTCAAATGACTTCAAGTTTTAGTGTTGTAATTGGTCCTATTATTGGAGTGGGCTTAATTGCAACAATTGGAATACCAATGGCTTTTATGGGAAATAGTATTTCCTTTTTTTTCTCAGCATTTTTTCTGGGAAAGATTAAAGCAAAAAAAATGGAGGTTACTGCAAAAAAACTTTCAATTTTTGATACTATTAAAGATGGATTTAAAACAATAAGAAAATACCCCATTGCTTTTAAATTGCTCGATAAAACAGCTATTATAAATTTTTTCTTTGCAGCTATAACAATAGTCATACCAATATTTGCAGGGGAAATATACAAAATGGATTCCAGAGGGATCGGTCTTATGATGAGCAGTTATGGAGGAGGGATGTTTGTATCTTCAATTATCTTCGGGACAAAGAGGTTTAAAGCAAGACCTAAAAACTTAATTGTGTTTTCCATTGTTGGAGTGGGTTTAATGTTTATACTTTTTGGAGAAGTCCCCAACTTCTACGTATCTCTGTTTTCTCTCTTTTCCATAGGGTTTTTATTGAATGTGGCAAATATAAACATACTTGCGTTGTATCAAAGCAAATTGCCGGAAAATGTGCTTGGAAGGGTTATGTCCTTTTTGAGTGCAATTTCATTTTCTCTGACCCCTTTAAGCTACGCCATTACAGGTATTTCAATTGAACTGTTAGGTGTTAGTACTGTTTTATTAATAAGCGGACTTTTAATAATGGTAAATGGTTTTCGAATAAATGGAATAAAAGAACTTAAGGAGGCATAATGGATAAATTTGCTCTTTTTGAAGATGTAAAAAAACATGTACCCGCATATAAAAAATTTCTAACTGAAAATAAAGCAACAGATATAAAAATCTGGGAAGATATCCCAATGATGAACAAAGAAAATTATTTACTGAAGTATGAGACTCCGGAAACCGTCAGAGAAGGTGAAATTGGAAAGTGTTTTTTAATTGGTTCCTCAAGCGGATTTTCCAAAAAAGGTACCGTCTTCTGGTTAAAAGAGGCGGGTAATGAAGAGGCATATCTAAATGCTGTTGAGGAGAGCTTGAAAAACCTCTATAACATTGACAAAAAAAAGACGCTTATTGTGGTATCCCTCGCCTTCGGAACCTGGATTGGTGGAATGCAGCTTGCATGCACAATGAGGCAATTGGCCGCAAAAACAAACTATACTCTCACTTCCTGTTTTCCCGGACTTGATTTGGAAGAAGGGACACAAATAGTTAAAGAATACAAAAATTTATATGACCAAACTTTGTGGATTACAAATGTATCCAATATTCCAATAATCTATTCACTTTTAAAAGATGATAAAAAGTTGCTTGACGGCTATGTCTATTTCCCTGTGGTGGGAGAGTATTTTACTGAAAATTACAGGGAATCCTTTGCAAGAAAATTTGGCCACAGAGAAGATGAGGAGGTGGTTCTATGGACAGGCTACGGTTCAGCCGATACGGGAGACCTGGGAATTGAATCAAAAGAGACAATACGTTTGAGAAAGTTTTTCCTAAAAAATTCCATGCTGTGCAAAGAGATTTTTAATTCGAAAGGTCCCCCTATGATACTTGAAAAAAGTAGTGATGCCTATATAGAGATTATTAACGGAAATATTGTGGTTACAAAGGACCAACTTATCCCCCTTGTAAGGTATGACACAAAGGATTCGGGAGGACTTCTTGAAAGGAAAAAACTTAAAGGTAAAATTCCTGAAAATTTATTTAATAAATTGCCTGAAACAATGCTTTATGTGTTCGGGAGGGTTTCTGACAGTATTGTTTTTTACGGAACAAACCTTAAGATACCGGGAATAAATAACTTTTTAAATTCCCTTGACGAAAGTTTTAAATATAGTGGTCTCTTTGAAATTGAAGAAAAAGAAATAGGCGAAATAGCCACCTTTAACTTCACCATTTACACATTTGATGGGGATAAGTCAAAGGAAAGGGAATATAAAAATAAAATTATTGAGTTTCTAAAATCCTACTCAAGGGAATTTAATGCAAAGTACGACAACCTTGTAAAATCTTCCAAAAGAGAGTTGATCAATGTAGATATTAAATCAATAGGCGAAAAATCCTCGGTAAAAAAACATAAGTTTATAAAGGAGTAAAGATGTATTTCAATTACTTTAATTTTGAGAAGCAGTTTTCGGTGTTAAAAGATATTTTCCGTCTTGCTAAAAGCAAATCCACATTCTATTCTGAGAGGTTTAAAAATATTGAAGAGATAGAAGACTTCGACGATTGGTTAAAAATACCTTTTTTAACAAGAGAGGATATATACAACAGATCATTTCCCCACTCAACTGACATGCTCACCTGTGAACTTGAAAATATGGTAGTCTTCTCAACCGGGGGAACAAGCGGAATTGCCCGGTTTGTCCCTATCACTCACGAAGAATGGGATCTTTTTTCAGAAGTTCAGGCAAATGCTTTAAAAAACTTAGGAGTTAATAAAAAAGATATTGTCGCCAATCTATTTGTAGCAGGGTATTTCTGGCCTTCTTTTTTAGGGGGACATGAAATTATTAAAAAAATAGGCGCCATTCACCTTCCCATTTCGGCAATTACCGATATTGAAAAACTTATCTACTTTTTTGACCTATTCAAACCTACCGTAATTTTAAGCGTTCCCCCTTTGTTAATTTACTTTGCCGATGAACTTTTAAAAAAAGGTAAGACATATTCTGAAGTCAGGCTTATACAGTTTGCCGGGGAACATTTAAGTGAAAATGGTTCAAAAGTTGTAAAGAAAGCTTTTCCAGATGCCGAAATAAAGGCAGCGGGCTACACAAGTGCCGATTGTGGTCTTATGGGATACCAGTGTGATAGTTGTAGTCCCATTGAATATCACGTTCCAACAGACTTTCAATTTATTGAAATTTACAATTTTGAGGAAAATAGACCCTGCAAAGAGGAAGAGTTGGGGGAAGTGGTTGTAACAAATTTAAAAAGAACATCTATTCCCATAATCAGATACAAATTAGGTGATTTAGCCTATTACAAAAAGGAAAGGTGTAAGTGCAAAGATAAAAATCCCATATTGGTTTTAAAGGGAAGGTCGGGAGAGGATTTTAAATTTGGTGCCAGTTACATAGGGATGAACCAGATTGAAAAGTGTTTTTCAGAATTTGTCTCAAAGGACGGTATAAGCGCCAACTATCAGGTTGAAATAGATAACCTCGAAAA
>JALULU010000118.1 GCA_027040585.1 Acidobacteriota bacterium
TAAAAGCTTTTATTTTATATGGCTTACCAAATATATAGAATTTTTTGAAGGGAATTTTATCAAATTCCTCTGGGTATTTTCCATAGGAATTGTAAAAAATCTTTTTGGAATCCTTTAAAATCAGGACAAAATATTTGCCCTGCCCACTTTTCATTTTTTCAATAATTTTTTCAAGAGATAATATCAGATTTAAAAAGCCTTTTAACCTACCATCCACCACAACTGGATAGTAAAAGGCAATTCCCTTTCCTCCTTGAAAAAGAGGCATTACATCTGTGACAGTTGGTTTTAGTGTGTATTTAGCGTCTAAAAAAGTATTCTTTGCATATTTGTGGTGTAATAGTGATTTATTTAATGCCCCTTTATTTGTTTCATATGGAAATACAATTTTTATTGTCCCATCCTTATCAATCCAGTTGATTGCCCTTATTCCATTTTCAAAGCTGTAAAAATCTGACGCCACTTCTAAAAATTCTTTTTTACCAAACCTGTTTTTCTTAAAACAATCTTTTATTTTGTTTCCAAGGGATTCAAGTAGATATTTTTTATCGTTAAAATAAAGGGAGAAGTTTTTTAGGCACTCTTTTTCCAGGATAGTGCTTGTTACTACAAGCCTTTTTTCATTGAGATAAAGAATGTAATGGGAAATGGAAGCACCTAACAAAAAGAAAAGAAGAGAAAAGAGAAAGGAAATAACCTTTCCCTTTTTTAAGAAAATTATTTTTTTTAAAAAGTTATAGATTTGCTCCATTTTTTAAATCGTCCACTTTGTCCAAAAGTTCCCAGGTAAATCCCGGTTCCCTTCTTCCAAAGTGACCATAAGCAGCAGTTTTTTTGTAAATAGGTCTTCTTAAATTCAGGTGTTCAATTATTTCAAGTGGAGTAAGTGGGAAAATTTCTCTGATTAATTTTTTAATCAGGTCCTCATCAACCCTGTTTGTTCCATATGTGTCTATCATTATGCTTATTGGTTCAGCAACACCAATTGCGTAGGCAAGTTGGATTTCAATTTTTTCAGCAAGGCCTGCAGCAACAACATTTTTTGCGATATATCTTGCCATATAGGAAGCTGACCTATCAACTTTCGTTGGATCCTTTCCTGAAAATGCTCCACCTCCGTGACTTCCAACTCCGCCATAGGTGTCAACAATTATCTTTCTCCCGGTAAGTCCGGAATCTCCCATTGGACCACCAACCACAAATTTTCCAGTTGGATTTATATAAAACTTTGTGTCCTTGGTGAGTAAATTTTCAGGTATAACAGATTTTATAACCTTCTCAGTTATATCTTTTTTAATCTGTTCATAACTTGCCTCTTCACTGTGTTGGCTGGAAATAACTACTGCTGTGACCCTTTTGGGTGTATTTCCTTCATATTCAACGGTTACCTCAGATTTTCCATCAGGTCTTAAATATGGAATAGTCCCATTTCTTCTAAGTTCTGTTAATTTAAGACATAGTTTGTGTGCCAGATCAATAGAAAGAGGCATATATTCCTCTGATTCACTGCAAGCATAACCAAACATAATCCCCTGATCTCCTGCACCACCTTTATCAACTCCAAGGGCAATGTCAGGGGACTGTTTGTCTATTGCAGTTATTACACCACATGTGTCACAATCAAATCCATATTTTGCCCTTGTGTATCCAATTTCCCTAACAGTTTCACGGGCAATTTTTGGGATGTCAACATAACAGGAAGTTGTAATCTCTCCAGTTATAAAGATCAATCCCGTTGTTACCATTGTCTCACATGCAACCCTGCCATAGGGATCTTGAGCCATTATTGCATCTAAAATAGCATCTGATATCTGATCGGCAATTTTATCTGGATGCCCCTCAGTTACAGATTCTGATGTAAAAAGATGAATTCCATTCTTAGCCATTTTTCCTCCTAAAATAATTTTAAACCTAAGATTTTACAGAAAAAAGGGAAAAATACAAAATAAAAAATTAAATTTTTAAGGTGCCAGGCACAAAAATAATTTCTCATTAAAGGTGTCAGGCATGTTAGGCACTTTTAATTTGAGTTTAAGATGGCAGGTAAATATAATGTTTATTGGATTTTTTAAATATAAGGTGATTAAAAAAATGTGTGAACTTTTAGGTATGTCTTTTAATTTACCTATAACTCCATCAGTATCTTTTAGAGGATTTAGACATAGGGGAAAAGAAAATCCCGATGGTTGGGGAATAGCTTTTTATTTAGATGAAGCGTCTCAAATAGTAAAAGAACCTGTAAACATTTTGAAGAGTAAGATTTTAAGTGCCTTTGTTGACAAATTAAATATAAAATCAAAAATTTTTATAGGACATGTTAGAAAGATGAGTTCCGGGAAAAAAATTTATAAAGACACACATCCCTTCAGCAGGGAGATGCATGGAAGGGAATATGTTTTTGCACACAATGGGACAATTGAAGGTTTTAAAAATTTAAAATTAGACAGGTTTAGTCCAATTGGAGGTACCGATTCTGAATATATTTTTTGTTATTTGCTTGATATGATGTGGAGTAAAAATATTTTTGATTTTGATGACTTAAAATCATTTGAATGGCTTTTTGAAATGTTTGTATCAATTAATGAATCTGGAAAATTAAATCTTATCTTATCTGATGGTAAGTATTTGATCTGCTATCATGATAAAAATGGTTATAAAGGTTTAAATTTTTTAGAGAGAAAATCTCCCTATGGAAAGATAAAACTTTTAGATGAAGATTGGGAGATAAACCTTGATTATAGTAAATCAGATCTCTATGGATATATAATTGCCACAAATCCACTTACTAGTGAAAGATGGGAAAGTTTTAAAAAGGGGGAGATGAAGGTTTTTAAAGATGGAAAGATGATTTGTTCATTTAAAGATTAGGGGGAGTTTGTTCTCCCCCAAAAAGTAAATTAATGTCCGTAAATTTCAAATTCTTTTATGTAATAATAGTTGGCATTTCTTTCATTGCAATATATGGCAAGATATCTTGTCTGAATTGGTTCATCGAAGTCGATTTCATCCCATCCGCCATCACCACTAACATCGGTAGCACTTTGCCAGTTACTACCATCATTCCATAGAATTTCATAATCTGTGGCATAATTTACTGTGCTCCAATATATTTTTGCAGAATCTACTGTTTTAACAGATCCCAAATCCACATATATCCACTGTTCTGTTCCACTACTTGGTAAATATTCAGATGCCCAACCTGTGTAAGTATCTCCGTCCACAGCATTTGAAGGGGCATAATAGTCACTGTAATATGATGAGGCATAGGCGGATTTATTAAGTGCGATGTTTGTGTCATTCTGGTTGTTATTGTCATTATTGTTATCGTTATTGTTGTTATTATTATCGTTTGAACTATCAGGGAAGGTTACAGTTAAGGTATATCCACTTGTTGAACCGTTATATCCCACAACCTTCAGGTAATATTTCCCGGTTGAGGTGGCATTATAAGTTCCTTCTTCAGGGTTGTTTGTTGTATAACCTCTTTTTACATAGCTTGAAAAATTGCCATCTTTATATAAATACCAGTCAAGGTCAGCATTTGAATCGTTTATTGAAACCTTTACGTCTATTGTTCCCGTGTCTTTTACATCAAAAAAAAACCAATCCTCATCATCTGATGTTGAAATTTCTGCTGGACTATAATTTTTTCCCGATTCAATGGGACCATATGCCTTGTCGTGTGTGTCATTTGGCTCAAATTTGTCAGTTGTGTTATTATTGTTATTGTTATTGTCATTGTTATCATTTCCACCACTTCCAGCTGCATTTGCAAGCCAGAGGGTTGCATTTAAGAAAAATATTCTGTCATGTGCCTCATTCCATCCGTCATACAATCTATCTCCCGGAGTACCAGTACCATCATCTGCAGGGGAACTATCCCCAACAAAAACTACCCTTCCGCTTCCATATTTGCTATATGCTGCAACAATTTTATTTGTTGAAGATTGTGATACATTGTTTTCCCATATTAATCCATGTGCATTTGGGTTTGCACCTGTATTTATATTTATTGTTGCACCTGCATGATAGGCTATACCTGTAACCTGCCCAAAGGAACCCTTTAAAATTTCGTTTTCATCTTCATTTCCAGGGGATTCAACATTTGTATATGTACCCGTTACCTGATTTAAAGTGAATTCAACAC
The DNA here is from genome assembly GCA_027040585.1 of Acidobacteriota bacterium. Taxonomy (GTDB): domain Bacteria; phylum Acidobacteriota; class JAAYUB01; order JAAYUB01; family JAMOQF01; genus JAMOQF01. The sequence continues at coordinate 4,148 of JALULU010000118.1, forward strand.
CGAATACATTTTCAGCAAAACTGTTGTTTTCGAACAGGTCATTCCAGACGTGTGGCGAATCCCAATTGTCGTGATCTCTGTCTGAACCATTGTGGTCTGAAATAGCAAATAGCCCACCACCATTTTTAACAAATTTTATTATGGCGTCCTTTTCACTGCTTGAAAATTGGTTATTGGGTTCACATACGATGAAGACGTCAAAATTTGAAAGGTCATAGGGGTTTGATGAGTCTCCATAGGTTATTCCATATTGTGAAGTAAGCGTTTTAACATCAAAATTTCCCGTATGAAACAGTTCAAATGCCCATGATGAAAGAGCACCCTGCCAATCTTTTTCATTACTGGGATTTGCTGGCGATGGAATTGGTTGATTGTCGTCGATGATCCAATCTGCATTTGCTGCAGTTTCATGTTTTGTGTTGTCAAAAAGTACGTGGTAAGTTGCAAAAACTGTTTGGGTTAATAAGGCAATGAATAAAATTGAAAGGATAAAAAAAAGTTTGGTTTTCATATTTCCTCCCGTAAAAAAAACTACACAAAAATTATATTACAGGTGAAATGATTTTGTATGGATTTTTTTTAGAAAAGTAAAAAAATGGGGTGAGAGATGGGATTTGAACCCACGACCACTGGAGCCACAATCCAGTGCTCTGCCAACTGAGCTACTCTCACCACGATTTCAAAATGGCGCGCCAAGGAGGACTCGAACCCCCAACCCACGGCTTAGAAGGCCGTTGCTCTATCCTGTTGAGCTATTGGCGCGAGTTTTTGTAAGTGGTCGGGACAGCAGGATTTGAACCTGCGACTTCCTGCTCCCAAGGCAGGCGCGCTAACCAGGCTGCGCTATGTCCCGAACCTAAAATGAAGAGAGATTTTATAAACCTTAATCATCTTTGTCAAGAAAAATTTCTCATCTAAAAGTTTAATTTTCAAGTGATGTTAAAATATGTTCTTTTATCTCTTTACTTATTTTAACAGCTTTTTCAAGATATTCCTTAGCTTCGTTTTTAACTTTAACCACAAAATTTTTATCTTCAATGGACTGTAAATTTATTAGTACATTATAGTAAGCTCCCCATGCACATGTTTCTCCTGTAAGTCCTGCAACCCCTGCATCGCTTAGAGAATTTATATTTCCTTTTTTGGCAACTTCTAAAGCGTATTCAAGAGATTTTACACTTTTCTTTAAAACACCAAGTGGAATAAGAGTGGCCTCTTTAGTAGCTTCTTCAATTTTTTCCTTCCTGATTTTTTTATCCTCTTCACTTTTTTTGGGGAGTTTAAAGGCTGCCATAACTTTATTAAATGCATCTGTATCTAAATCTATATCCCTTAAAAACTCATATTTAATTTTCTGTGTTTCTTCACCAATGTTTGCCATTTCATTCCTTACATCTTCATATCCCTTTTTGGAAAAAGTAAGAGCGGCAACCATACTTGACAAACTTGCTGAAATACTTCCAGAAAGGGCGGCTACAGACCCACCACCTGGAGCAGGGGAATCACTTGAAAGTTCATCGTTAAAATCTTTTATTGAAAGGTCAATGAGTTTATTTTTATTTTCTAACTTTTCCAATTTGTATTCTATTATTTTTTCGTATGGATCAAAGGGAACAATATCTGATAGTCCCAGTGATTTTACTGCAATATGAACCAGTTCTTTTTCAGGAACTCCTGTATTTCCGCCCTGTTTTTTTAAATAGTGCTTTCCAGCCATAAGTATTGCTTCAAGGGGAATTAATCCAACAAGTTCACTCCCTGTAACCCTTAGTCCCACTTCTTCAGCTTCTTTACAAACTTCGTCAAATACTATATGAGGTGGAGTAATTTTGTAGTTGGTAAAATTCATTGAGAGCTGCGCACATCCATATTCCTCAATATACCATCCAATTGCCCTCAACTCTTTAAATTTACCTGGCACCATAATTTTATTTCCCTTTTCATCCCTTACAATTTTTCCCTTTTCATCCCTCTTTGCTCTCCCTTTTTCTCTAATGTTTAAAGCAATTTGATGTACTTTCTTTTTATTTCTGGTATTAAAATTTATATTGTATGCTATCAAAAATTCCCTTGCCCCAATTACAGTGGCACCAGATTTTTCATTAAAGTATGGTTCTCCAAAATCAGGTTTCCACTCAGGTTTTTTTAGCTTTTCCGGGAGTCCTTCATATTCACCTGCTCTAATGTTAGAAAGAGACTTTCTTTCCGGTGAAGTGGCGGCATATTCATAAAGATATACGGGAATTTTTAATTCTTCCCACACTCTTTTTCCAAGTTTTTTCGTTATTTCAATACATTCTTCCATGGAAATTCCTGAAACTGGCACAAAAGGACATACGTCAGTAGCCCCCATCCTTGGATGTTCTCCCTTGTGTTTCCTCATATCTATAAGTTCAGAGGCCTTTTTTATCCCCATAAATGCCCCTTCTAAGATTGAATCTGGATCTCCTATAAATGTTACAACTGTCCTATTTGTATCTGCCCCTGGATCCACATCAAGGACATATACCCCTTCAATAGATTTTATTGAATTTACTATTTCATCTATTATCTTTTTATCTCTACCTTCGGAAAAATTAGGAACGCATTCAACTATTTTCCTCATCTTTATCCTCCTATTCTCTTAATTACTTAAAATTAAGGAAGGGATTATATTAGAAAAAAAAATTTTTTAAAAGTATTCTTTAATTTTTGGTGCCAGGCACAAAATTTAATTTTTGGCGCAAGACACCAAATTAACTCAGCAAAAAAGCAAAGAGACACTAAATAAAGGGGCTCATTTTGCTTGTTAAACATTAAAATGTGTGTTATATAGTAATTCTACAAAGTAAAAAATGGAGTTTACCATGAGAAGAAATCTTTTTTTAATCCTTCTAATTTTTTCTATTTTAACTTTTTTGAGTTGTAATAAGGTTGAAAAAAAGGTCCAAAAATTTACAAAAACTGGCAAAAAAATAGAATACAAAATTTCTAACTGTGAAGTAGGTTATCCTTCAAGCGTTTTAAATTCTGCTGTTGAATATTTTCCAATAACTTTTAACCCACTTAAGGCAATGGATCCTGTTTCTAAAAAGTTATCTTCTAAATTAACCTTTACCCTTCTTATGTATAATCCCATAACTAATTCTTATGAGAATGGCCTTATAACTGGTTATACAGTGATGGAAAAAAATAAGGTTTTTGTATTGAATCTAAGAAAAAACATAAAATTTAGTAATGGTGACATCTTTACCTCAGATGATTTAATCGCTACTGTGAATTTAATTTTGAGAAAAGATTACCATTCTCCAATAAGACCATATTTGATAATTAAAGGTTCTCCTCTCTTGTTTGAAAAGATAAATAAATTTGATGTTAAAATAACCTCAAAATATCCAATATATAACATTAAACCAATTCTTTCTCTTATACCAATTTTGCCAGCTTCTATAATTAGAAAATATAGTGGAAACCTCGATAAACTCTATGCTGTTGATACACCACTTAATGATATGGTAAGCATTGGACCATATAAAGTTGCAGAAGTTTCAAAGTCTAAAAAACAGGTAATTCTTGAAAAGAATGATAATTTCTGGATTTTAGATAAGACAGGAGCAAATCTTCCCTATATTCAGAAGATAGTTTTTACTGTTGTTGGGCAGGTCCCAGATATGACTTCTCTTTTTAAAAGAGGTGAAATAGATGTAGTTGAAAATTTATTACCTGATGATGCCAAGAGGCTAAAAGAGGTGAAGGGTATAAATATTTATGAAGAAAGAGATTCTGCAGGTGGATGGTTTTTGTGGTTTAACTGTAATAGAAACATTGATCCACAATCAAATGAAGCATATGTGCCATCATATAAACTTGCATGGTTTACTGATAAGAATTTAAGAAAAGGCATTGATTTTCTCATAAATAGAAAAGATATAAACAGTTCTATTTTTTCAAATGAGTGTAGTCTATATGAAAATATTATTTCTAAACTTGAAATGGATTTTTTTACAACTAAAATCTTTACAAATTTTAGTAAATCAGCAGGATTAAATTTTTTAACATCGCACAGTTATAAAATTGATAGATCAAAGGGTACTCCAATTCTTTTTTCTTCAAATAAAAATCCTGTTTCCATCGATTTACTTGTGAGAGCTGGAAGTTTTTTTGATGAAACAATTGGAAATCTATTTGAAGGTGACTTTTCTGATGAAGGAATAAAAACAGTTATGCTTCAAGTACCCTATGATCTCTTTTATTCAAAAATATTTAATACCTATGATTATGATGCAGTGTTAACTTATCTTCCAGATGAGGCTGTTTCACCCTATTTTATGAAATCACTTCTCTACTCTTCAAGCCCATATCATCTTTGGGCGCCTGAAGAAAAGACAGTTGTTTCACAATCTGAGAAGAAAATTGATGAGTTGTGTGATTTACTTTATACGACACCTGACTACGACAAGCAGGTTAAAGCATTTCAAGAGATTTCTAAAATAATGAATGAAGAAAAATTTTTAATTCCTGTAATAAGGGGAACATATTTTTATGGTGCCAATGGAAAAATTAAAAATATTAAAGTAAATTTCAGGACACCGGACATCTTCTGGAATTGTTATGAATTTTATATTGTGGGAGAATAGATTGGGTTTATGAAATACTTTGAGTTTTTAAGGGGGAAGTTTTTTTTAATATTTGTTTTGATTTTATTGCTTCCTCTTTTTTATATATTTCAACCGGTAAAAGTTGAAGGAATGAGTATGGAACCACAAATAGATGAAGGGGAAAATATTCTGGTTGGTAAATCTTTTTTAGTAACTGATAATTTAAAACGTGGAGACGTGATTATATTTTATTTTCCTCTAAATCCTAAAAAAATATTTATAAAGAGAATAATAGGAATTCCCGGTGATGTTGTTGAAATAAAGAAAGGTAAAGTGTTTGTAAATGGTAAAAAAATAGATGAACCCTATTTGAGAGGTAGTTTTGAAGATTTCTCATCTTTTCCGCCAGTTAAAGTTATGCCAGGCACCTATTTTGTTTTAGGAGATAATAGGGCTATTAGCAATGACAGTAGAAATTGGGGATTATTGCCTAAAAAGTTTGTAATTGGAAAGGCACTTTTTTCCTATTGGCCACCTAAAAAAATAGGTGAGATAAAATGATATTGGAGGGGAAACTCCCCCCTCCTTTCTACTTTTGAAATCTTTCAAAAACTTTTCTTCCTAAATATTCGGCACTACTGCCTAATTCTTCCTCAATTCTTAAGAGTTGATTATATTTACAGATTCTTTCAGATCTACTTGCAGAACCGGTTTTTATCATTCCACAATTAATTCCAACGGTAAAATCTGCTATAAAAGGATCTTCAGTTTCTCCACTTCTATGAGAGACAACGCAGGAAAATCCATGTCTATATGCATAAGCCACTGTGTCCATTGTCTCTGTGACAGTTCCGATCTGATTTAATTTTATAAGTATTGAATTTGCCACATCCATTTTAACACCCTTTTCAAGCCTCTTTTTGTTTGTAACAAATATATCATCTCCAACAATTTGAATTTTATCTCCCAGCCTTTTGTTCATCTCAGTCCAACCTTCCCAGTCTTCTTCAGCAAGTCCATCTTCAATTGAATAAATAGGGTATTTATCTATTAAATTTTCATAGTAATCTATCATTTCTGAAGATGTCCTCTCTGAGCCGTCAGACCACTTAAATACATATTTTCCTCTCTCGTAAAATTCGCTTGAAGCAGGATCAAGTGCAATACAAATTTCATCACCTGGCTTGTATCCAGCTTTTGTTATTGCCTCTAAAATCAGTTCAATCGCTTCTTCGTTGGATTTTAAATTTGGAGCAAAACCACCCTCATCGCCCACATTAGTGTTATGTCCTCTTTCCTTTAAAACCTTTTTAAGTGTGTGAAAGGTTTCAACGCCCCATCTAATTCCATCAGTGAAACTCTTTGCACCAATTGGCATTATCAAAAATTCCTGGATGTCTATACTGTTATCTGCGTGTTTTCCACCATTTAAGATGTTCATCATTGGAACAGGAATTATGTAGCCATTAATTCCACCAATATATTTATAAAGTGGAAGTCCAAGATAATCAGCTGCTGCCCTGGCTACAGCCATAGAAACTGAGAGTATTGCATTTGCGCCAAGTTTACTTTTATTCGCTGTTCCGTCTAAGTCTATCATTAATTTGTCAACAAGTCTCTGATTTAAAGCATCCACGCCAATTAATTCGTGGGCTATTACTTCATTTACATTTTTTACAGCTGTGTACTCACTTTTTCCATTGTAAATTTTTGGATTGTTATCCCTCAATTCAACTGCTTCAAATTCCCCAGTAGAAGCCCCTGATGGAACCATTGCCTTTCCAAAAGCCCCCGATTCAAGAATTACTTCCGTTTCAATCGTTGGGTTTCCCCTTGAATCAAGAACCTGCCTTGCTTTAATATTCGCTATAAAACTCATTTTTTTACCTCCATAAATAAAATATAAACATACATTATATAATTTTTATCTTAAAAACTTTAACTTTTTTTCCTGAAAATTGATTGAAGTGCCGTTAGTGCCACAACGTTTGCAATGTCTTCAGCTGAACATCCCCTTGATAGATCGTTTGAAGGTTTGTCAAGTCCCTGAAGTACCGGTCCAATTGCCTCTGCATCTGCAAGTCTTTGTGTGAGTTTATATCCAATATTTCCTGCGTTTAAATCTGGAAAAATTAAAACATTTGCCTTACCTGCAACGGGACTTCCGGGAGCTTTTTTGTCACCTATTTTAGGAATTATGGCAGCATCTAATTGCAATTCCCCATCAACCAAAATATCTGGTCTTTTGCTTTTAACATATTCTGTTGCTTCAACCACTTTATCCACAAGGGGATCCTTTGCACTTCCCTTAGTGGAAAAGGAAAGCATAGCAACTTTGGGTTTTACATTTAAAAAGGCAACACAATTTTCTGCAGTTGCAATTGCTATATCTGCAAGCTGCTTTGAGTCAGGATTTGGTACAACTGCACAGTCTGCAAAAATTAATGTTCCATCAACTCCAAACTCCCTTTTTTGTGTAACCATCAAAAAAAAGGAAGATATTATGGAAATTCCCTCTTTTAATCCAAGGCAGAGTATTGCAGATTTTACTGTGTGCGCTGTGGTATTTGTTGCTCCTGCAACTGTTCCGTCAGCTAAATTATCCCTCACAAGTAAATTTGCAAAGTAAAGTGGATCTTCTACCTGTTTGTACGCTTCTTCTAAGGTTATCCCTTTTGCTTTTCTTCTTTCATAAAAAATCCTGGCACATCTATCCCTTAATTTTTCATCTCCTGTGTCAATTATTTCAATTCCACTTATATCAATGCCCTCTTTTTTTGCAACCTCCATTATTTTATCTGGCTTTCCAACGAGGCTTACCTTTGCATATCCTTCATCTTTAACCTTTTTAGCCGCAATAAGTGTTCTCACATCTTCACCTTCAGGTAGAAGTATGTGTTGTACGTTTTCTGAAGCTGTTTTTTTAAATTTTTCCATTATGTTCATAATTTCTTTCCTCCTTAAAATTTAGAAGATATTTTATTACAGAATTTATAAACTTCAACATATATTTTGAAATTTTATTTGAACATCATATATGTTAAAATAAGATTGAGGGTGATTATATGTTTAGAGAAAGATTTTATTCTGAACCTTATTTAAAGGAATTGGATACTGAGTTAGTTGATTATTTTGAAGAGGATGGCAACTTCTTTTATGTCTTTAAGGATACCATATTTTATCCAGAAGGTGGTGGACAGGAATGTGATATTGGATATATCAATAACGTAAGAGTTGAGGATGTATTTAAGGAGGGTGATTTTGTGTGGCACAAGTTAGGTAAAAAATTGGTTGTAGGTAAAGTACATATGGAAATAGATTGGAAAAGACGTTATTCCCTTATGAAAAACCACACTGCTCAGCATTTGCTCTCTGCAATTTTTGAGAGGGAGTATGGTTTAAAAACCCTTTCAAGCCACATTGGTGATAAATATTTTTCAATTGAGCTATCTACTAAAAAC
>JALULU010000119.1 GCA_027040585.1 Acidobacteriota bacterium
ATTTGTGCACAGTAAAGGATCCATCCCACAGACCAACTGTTATGGATCTTGTAAAGTGTAAGGAGAGGATTTATCCCGTTGGAAGGCTTGATATGATGTCCTCAGGCCTTGTAATACTCACAAATGATGGTGAACTTGCAAATATTTTAACAAAGGCTGGAAGACATCCAAAGAAATACCTTGTAAAGGTAAAGGGGAATCCAACAGAGAAGCAGTTAAAGAGGTTAAGACAGGGGATTTTACTCGATGGTGAAAAGTTAGCTCCCTGTGAGATAAATGTTAGAAAACTTAAACCCGAATCATATGCATGGGTTGAGGTTGTTTTGTATCAGGGTAAAAACAGGCAAATAAGAAGAATGTTTGATGCCATTTTCCACCCGGTTTTAAAACTTAAAAGAGTTGCCATAGGTCCAATAACCGATAAAGGCCTTCCTGTAGGTCATTACAGGGAACTTACCCTGGATGAAGTAAGGAAATTAAAGGAAATTGATTGATACTTCCCCTCCCCAAAAATTTCATGCTATAATATCCTTGAAAACTATTTTTGGAGTGGTGGTTATGAAAAGGATAACTCTAACTCTTTTTCTGATTTTGGTGTTACTTTGTGGGGTTTTTGTTTTGGGGACTATAAATGGGTGGAATCCGAAATTTACTGAAGACCTTAACAATGTACCTAGTAAAAGAGAAGGAGATCTGGTTATAAACAATTCAATATTACCTCCCTGGTATTTTTACAATAGAGTAGATGATTATAAAGGCGTGAATGCAAAGAGATTAAAGGAAGCTATTGAAAACGGTTCCTTTGTGGAGGGCTATTCCTTTGCAACAGAGGAAAATAGTGAAAATCCAATGCTAAATGGTGGGAATTATGCATACATTTACCTGACCAATGAATATCTAAATGGAAAGACCACAAAATCATTTCATTTAAATGTAGAAGGGGATAAAATTGTTTGGGACAGAAGTTTAGATGATAAACCAGATTTAGAAGAACCTGCTAAAATTAAAGTAGTTTATACACCTAAAATGAGTGAGAATGTTAAGGCATATGTACAGAGGTTAGAAGCATACGCTAAGGAGATAAGAAAGAGGGGAGAGGTTTTATTGGATGGACAAACGTATGGTGGTATGCTTGTTCCTGATGGAGATTATATACTATTACATAGAGATTTAATAGAGAGATTGGGATTGACAGTTAAAGAAGGAATATTAGAAAATGATACAGATAAAGGTTATGCTTTGGTGATTGATGAAAACAAATTAGAAAAAGCGTTAACCCTTGAAGCACGTTCACCATTAGAATATGATTTGTATGAAGGACAGAATTTCAACAAAATAGAAGTTTCCAAACTCATAGGTAAAAAGAATGTACTTAATGCCTACATAAAACATTTAGCGAGGTTATATGACAGCATCAGAGAAAACAATCCTAAATTGTTAAAAAAGATAAAGGAAAATGGAAAGTATGTAGCTTATAAAAGATCCTCAAATATTCACAATTTAAAAGAAGATGGGAAATTAAGTAGTGAGGAAAAGGCGATATTGATTTTAGCCTACGCCTTTGATGCCAGGGAAATATGTGAAGAAATAACAGATGGCACAACAAAAAAGGATATAGAAAAGTTAATCATTGAGAACTTCTCTCACAATTTCGTAAATGCAGAGGGATTTGGTTTAAACAATCAATTGCACGGTGCCAAATTGAATTTTGACCTGCTTAAGGAAAATGTAAAGGGGTATAGAAGGACAAAAAAGATAAAAACGACAATGATAAAATATGGACAATTTACGTTTATATTTGAGCCCAATAGGGTTGCAATTGTTTGCTCTGCTGATAGAGTTGCAGATAGTGTGGTGTTTGATAAAACATATGATGAAGATGTTATTGAATATTTAGAACAAGTTGGTGCAACTTATGATAGAGGTACGTATAAAAGAGAATATGCTGAAAAAGCAGTAGAACAAATAGAAAAAGATAAGATATGGTTAGATAAGTTTTACAGATCGTTAAGCAATGAAGAAACGAGGAAGCAATTTGAGGTTTATTGGTTTAAACAAGAAGATTCGGATTTTATAGCACCTCCTGAATACGGTTTAAATGATGATGGTCAAGCTGATCAAACAACGTATGCTCCTATAATGAAGTCAGCAACTGGTGAACTAGGAGGTATGCATATGTTAGTTATGAAATGGGTTGATCCAGATACTGGGGAAACACATGTTCATTTAATATCAACATATAGAGTAGACAATGGAGCACAACAAATAATAAACAATTTAATGCCTGCTGATGGCAGTCCCTTAGTCCCATTTGAAAGAGAATTGGTCATTCCGAAGGGTTGGAAGGTTGAATGGATTAGTTTTGAAATTTGGGATCCAGATATTAATGATGAAAAGAATAAAATAACTTTAATACCAATTATAAAAGTAAAAAATAAAAATAAAGATTCAAAGATTATAACCGATTTAATAGATTTTAATTTAGAAGGAAATAGAAAAAAAGAATTACTGAATATTATAGAATATAAATGAGGATGTTTGTAGACTATGTTTATATTTCAATCCCAAAATAGTGGTGGTCTTGGTAGTAGGAGAAAAGTAGTTAATAAGATAATTAAAGGGGAAAAAACAAAAGAAATTAATCTAATTTACAAAGATAACACAATAACCCTCAACAACGAAACCTACACATGCCAAGATGCTTCATGTAGTACAAATGGAATGCATAAATTTGTATTGAAAAATAAATATGGTGAAATTATCAAAACTATCCGCGCCGTAATTGAAAATAACAAACTAAACCTATCTCCCAAAACCCCAACAAACTGAAAAAATTCCCAGGGAGGGCTCAGATCCTCCCCCCTCCATTTTTCACCATTTTTATCTTTTCCACCACTTTTCATTTTGGTTAATTTAACAGGTCTGTCCCCATCAAAAATTCATACACAGACAGGAATGTCTGTGCTACAATCAAAATTTCTGCCTGTGCCAGTAGTGTAACACAGGCATTCCTGCCTGTGATTCTGACACATGATTCATACACAGACAAAATTCATACACAAACAAAATTCATACACAGACAGGAATGTCTGTGCTACATTCGTGCCTGGCACTTTCTTTAAAGTAAAATTAATCCGTAAAATCCAGGAATTTACCTATTACTTAGAAAAAAGGGAGTTAAGGGGTTAGGTTAATTCCTTTATCCTTCAAATGATATAAAATTCATTATC